>FR880255.1:12803-18367 GCA_000435195.1 Clostridium sp. CAG:169
TGCGCCCATCTGCTCCAGCTGTTCGTCGGTGACCTGCGGGTTATATTCCTGCTTGAACAGCTCACGGCTGAACTGATTTTTCAGACAGCGCACCGGATGCCCCAGGCGTTTTCCGGTTGCGATGGTGTCGATGTCCTTTGCCTTGAGAATCTTTGCCTTGTAGTTGGGATGGACGGTACACTCCTTTGCCACCAGAAAGCGGGTTCCGCACTGTACGCCGCATGCTCCCAGCATCAGCGCAGCTGCGATACCTCTGCCGTCTGCAATTCCTCCGGCTGCCAGCACCGGGATTTTCACCGCATCACATACCTGCGGGACCAGCGTCATGGTGGTCAGCTCCCCGATGTGTCCGCCCGATTCACCGCCCTCGGCAATAACTGCAAACGCACCGCTGCGCTCGACCATCCGCGCCATTGCGGTAGAAGCTACCACCGGGATGACCTTGATTCCGGCTTGCACCCACTGCTTCATGTACTTTCCCGGGTTGCCCGCTCCGGTGACGACCACCGGGACCTTCTCCTCTACCACGACCTGCGCTACCTCATCGGCAAACGGGCTCATCAGCATCACGTTGACTCCAAAAGGGCGTTCGGTCAGCTGTCGGGCTTTGTGTATCTCCTCGCGCAGCCATTTGGCGTCGGCATTCATCGCAGCGATGATGCCTAAGCCTCCGGCATTGCTGACCGCAGCCGCCAGGGAAGCGTCGGCGATCCATGCCATTCCTCCCTGAAAGATGGGATATTTTAAATCTAAAAGCTCACACAGGTCGGTTTTGATCATTATACACACATTCCTTTCCAGACAGCTTATCCGCACTTTTTGAAGGTTATGCCAGCTGTTTTTCGATTACCGCAACGATGTCTGCCACCGTCTTGATTTCCTCGCTCATCTCCAGCTGCACATTGAATTCATCCTCAAAGCTCATCAGCAGGTCTACGGTGTCTAAGCTGTCCAGCTCCAGCTCATCGAAGGTAGAGTCTGCTTTGATTTCACTGCTGTCACATTCCTTATATTCTGCCAAAAGTTCGATTACCTTTTCCAATACCATGTTGATTTCCTCCTAAAATAATTGTTTCATTTTTTCTTATGTTCTACCAACGAAGCACACAAGCTCCGGTGGTCAGTCCCGCGCCAAAGGCGCTCAATGCAATCCAGTCGCCCGGATGCAGCAGTCCTTTTGTGTTGGCTTCGTCCAAAACAATCGGGATGCTTGCTGCCGAGGTGTTGCCCAACCGCTGGATTCCGGTCAGGCAGCGCTGCGAAGGTAGCTTGAGTTTATGCAGTGCCGACTCGATGATGCGCAGATTTGCCTGATGCGGAATCAACCAGTCCAGCTGCTGTGGCTGGATGCCCGCCTGAGAGCAGACCTCGGTCACATCGCTGCAAAAGGCGGACACCGCAAACTTGTAGACCTCTTTGCCGTTCATCTGCAAAAACGGCTGCTGTGGCGGCAGGATGTCAAAGGGACTGTTGGACTGCGGCTGTGGGATACACAGCACCTGCGGGTCCCCTTTTGCCGTCAGATGGATGCTTTGCAGCGAATCGCCCTCGCCCAGCAGAACAGCGCCTGCACCGTCCCCGAACAGCACACAGGTCGAACGGTCGTTCCAGTCCACCAGGCGGCTCATCGTGTCGCCTGCCAGCACCAGCACCTTCTTGACCTTCTTTCTGGCAAAATAGCCGGCTGCCACATCCAGCGCATACACAAACCCGGTACACGCCGCCGAAATATCCATCGCAGGACAGCCTGCACCCAGCTTCTGCTGAATCACACACGCCTGCGACGGGGTAATATATTCTCCCCGGATGGTCGCGCACAAAATCAGGTCCAGCTGCTGTGGCTCTACTCCTGCCCGCTCGAGCGCCTGCTTAGCTGCGACGGTCAGCAGGTCGGTCAGCGTTTCATCGCTGCACAGCGAGCGTTGGCGGATACCGGTGCGCTGGCTAATCCACTCGTCACTGGTATCCAGAAAGGTGGACAGGTCGTCGTTTGTCTTGCTCAGCGCCGGCAGCGCGCTTCCGGTTGAAAGTATCCTAAACATCTTCCGGTCGATTTCCTCCCTTCCAAACAGCTGCTACTTCAGCTGCTCCTTTAAAAAAGTGTCCAGCTTCATGACCCCTTTGTACAGTGCCTGCATCTCCGACTCGGTCATGTCGCGGATGATGCTGCGCACCATGGATTCATGGAAATAGCGGTGTGCAGAATCGATTCGCCTTCCCTGGCGAGTTAAAGAAACATACACGATTCTGCCATCCTCTTCGCCACGGACCTTTTCCACATAGCCTTTTTTCATCAGCTTGTTGATTGCCACCGTCACCGAAGGCAAGGTGATGTTGAGAACCTCCGCAAGCTCAGAGATGGTCCTGCGTCGGTCCTTTCCTTTTCCTACCGCCTCAAGCATGTGGATTTCACTGATGCTTAAATCGGTCTGATCTGAACGCTTGAGGATATTTTCCTCCACCCGCAAAATCGACCGGTAGGTATCGACGATGACCTCATTGAGCTGTTCTTCAAACGGTTTCATTTTGAAACATCCTTTCCATCATCCAATTAAACGTAACGTTTGTTGCTTTTAATTAGATTGTCAAACTAATTATAATCAGCCTTGCAGCCGTTGTCAAGGCAAAATTTGATAAATTTTCCACAGCCGCTTTTTATGTATAAGCAAGATAAAATATACATTACAAAATTATCCTTCTCACATAAAATTCTCCAACAAAAAAGGCAGACGATGTCCCCAAAAGACAACGCCCGCCCTTGCAAACTCTTTCCTTCCTTAGCGGATAAAGTTTGTTTTTTCCTTCGGTTCCCGCTCTGGAAGAGCGATTCCCTGCTCTTTTCCTGCCTGGATACAGTGCAGCAGCCATGCCATATTGTTGCCCAATGTGCGCATAATCTGCAAGCCTTCCTTGTCCTGTACCACCTCTTCGGGTGTATTTCCGTGTACCATGTTCCAGTACTGGGAGGATACCACCGGCATACAGTTGATGGTGAAGTACTTGTTCAGCTGATCGAGCGTTGCTGTTGTTCCTGCGCGGCGGCAGCTGGCAACCGCTGCTCCCGGCTTATAGGCAAAAGCGGCGCTTCCGCTGTAAAAGGCACGGTCCAAAAAGGAGGAAATCTGTCCGCTGGCGTTGGCGTAGTAGACAGGCGAACCAAAGATGAAGCCATCTGCCTCCTTTGCCTTCTCCACAAACTCATTCACTCCGCCCTCAAAGACACAGCGACCGGTTTTGCGGCAGGAACCACACCCGATGCATCCGGCGACCGGCTTATTTCCAATCTGGAAGATTTCTGTTTCGATTCCGTTTTTTTCCAAAGCACCCGCTACCTCACACAATGCCGTGTAGGTGCATCCCTTTTCGTGCGGGCTTCCATTCAACAACAGTACCTTCATGTCCATTCCTTCTTTCTTTGATTGGATTTTCAAAATATCCTGCACCCTTATTTTAGCACAAAACCTTCCCGTCTGCAAAGGATGCTTTCCTGTTTATTCTATGGCAGTGCTGCTGCTTTTATGGCAAAAAAAGAGAGCAGACAAAATATCTGCTCTCTTTTAATGATTAGAAGCTCATTGCAAAATTTTTGCCCAGCTCTTTGGCTGCTTCCAAATCGTCCTCGGTAGGAACAAAGGCTACCTTGAAGCCATCCTCAAAGACGTTCATCTTCAGTCCCTGAAGACGAGCCTGGATGTTGCCGACTGCCTCACCGGTCCAGCCGTAGGAGCCGAAGACCAGCGCAGGCTTTTTGCCGGAGTTGATTGCATCCACTCCAGCCAGCAGATTCCACACCGGTGGAACCGCATCGCGGTTGAGGGTCGGGCTGCCGACAGCAAACGCCTTGCAGTGGTTGATCAGCGCGTGCAGCTGAGCCATATCGTGCTCGATGATGTCATAGGTCTGGCAGTCTGCATCCGGTTTTGCCTCCAAAATACCTTCCTGAATCTTCTTTGCCAGCTTGGCGGTGTTGCCGTAAGCAGAGGTGTAGAAAACAGGAATCAGCTCAGCGCCTGCCGGCTGCTCTGCGGACCACGCCTCATAGCTTGCCAAAACCTGCTGCATTCTGCCTTCTTTGGTCAGGACCGGACCGTGGCTGGTGCAGATGTAATCCGGCTGCTGCGGCAGGGCTTTGATTTTTTCCAGACCCTTGCGTACAAAGGATGCAAATGGACCGAAGATGGCGCCGTAGTACAGCTCTAGAGCGGTATCATAAGCCTTTGGATAAGCAATGCGGGTATCAAAGGTGTATGGCTCGCAGTAGTGGCAGCCCAAAAAGTCGCAGGTGAACAGGGTGTTTGCCTCTTTGACCCAGGTGAACATCGAATCCGGCCAGTGCAGGTTCGGTGCAGACAGGAAGGTCAGGCTCAAGCCGCCCAGATCGAGGACCTCTCCGTCCTTGACCTTGTGAATATCCAAATCACAGCGGTTGGTGATATTTTTCAGATAGTTTGCACCTGCAATCGAAGCAATCAGCTGTGCGTTTGGCATCAGCTCCAGCAGCTTTGCCAACGAACCGGAGTGGTCCGGCTCGTTGTGGTTCATAACGATATAGTCAATTTCCTCAAACTTGCAGACTTCTTTGATATTTTCCAGATACTCTTCAAAAAAGCTCTCATGGCAGGTTTCGATCAGAGCGGTCTTTTCGCTGCCTCTGACCAGATAGGAGTTGTAGGAGGTACCCGAGTCGGTCTTCATCACAATATCAAACACCCTCATATTCGGGTTCATGATCCCTACCGAGTAGATTCCTTCGGTGATTTTTACTGCGGACATTGTACATCTTCCTTTCTTTTGAGCTTAAGTTGATACAACAATTATACCAAAGCAGTATAAGAGTGTAAAGGTACAAAAATCACAAATCATCGTCTTTTTGTTTCCCTTTTTCCATCATGCTTTACTGTGGTGGAAACGGGTGCTGCTTCTGTGCCTTTTCCAGCACCTTCTTCAGATATTTTCCGGTGTAGGAGCCTTCGCACTGTGCCACCTGCTCCGGTGTTCCGGTCGCAACAATCTGACCGCCTCGATCTCCTCCCTCGGGTCCAAGGTCGATGATATAGTCTGCTGTTTTGATGACATCCAGATTATGCTCGATGACCACCACCGTATTGCCGGAATCCACCAGCGTCTGAAGCACCTCGATGAGCTTGTGTACATCCGCTGCGTGCAGACCGGTGGTCGGTTCGTCCAGGATGTAAATGGTTCTGCCGGTCGCCCTCTTGGAAAGCTCGGTCGCCAGTTTGACCCGCTGCGCCTCTCCGCCCGACAGGGTGGTTGCCGGCTGTCCCAGCTTAACGTAACCCAGACCGACATCGCACAGTGTCTGAATCTTGCGTGCGATCTTCGGGATATTTTCAAAAAAGACCGCCGCTTCCTCTGCGGTCATCTCCAGCACGTCGCTGATGTTTTTATCCTTATATTTTACCTCCAGCGTTTCCCGATTGTAGCGTTTGCCCTTGCAGACCTCGCACGGGACATAGATGTCCGGCAAAAAGTGCATCTCAATCTGCAAAATGCCGTCGCCCTCGCAGGCTTCGCACCTGCCGCCCTTGACGTTGAAGGAAAAC
>FR880255.1:18388-49749 GCA_000435195.1 Clostridium sp. CAG:169
AAGGAAAACCTGCCGCTGTCATAGCCGCGCGCCTTGGCTTCGGCAGTCTGTGCAAACAGCTGTCGAATATCGGTGAATACGCCGGTGTAGGTGGCAGGGTTGGAGCGCGGCGTTCTTCCAATCGGACTCTGGCTGATTTCGATGACCTTATCCAGCTCCTCGATGCCTACGATTTCCTTGTGCTTGCCGGGACGCGCCTTTGCCTGATTGAGTTTTGCTGCCAGCCCTTTATAGAGGATTTCATTGATAAGGGAAGATTTTCCCGAGCCGGACACGCCGGTCACTGCCGTAAAGGTTCCCTGCGGGATGCTGGCGTTGACCTTTTTCAGGTTGTTTTGCTGCGCACCCTTGACGGTCAGCCATTTTCCGTTGCCCTCCCGTCGGGTTGCAGGCACCGGAATAAACTTTTTGCCGCTGAGATACTGCCCGGTCACCGAGCGGTCACACGCCATGATTTCCTCCAGAGTACCCGCACACACCACCTCGCCACCGTGTACACCCGCTCCCGGTCCAATGTCCACGATATAGTCGGAGGCGTACATGGTATCCTCATCGTGTTCGACCACGATGACGGTGTTGCCCAGGTCACGCAGATGGCGCAGGGTGGCAATCAGCTTGTCGTTGTCCCGCTGATGCAGTCCGATGCTCGGCTCGTCCAGAATATATAAAACACCCATCAGCGAGCTGCCGATCTGGGTAGCCAGTCGGATACGCTGGCTTTCCCCGCCCGACAGGGTGGCAGAAGCACGGGACAGGGTCAGATATTCCAGTCCTACATTGCGCAAAAATTCCAGTCGGGAGCGAATCTCCTTGATGACCTGATGGGAAATCTGCTGCTCCTTTTCGGTCAGTTGCAGCTGATCAAAAAAATCCAGCATCGCTGTTACCGACAGGCGGCACAGCTGGCTGATGTTCATGCCACCAATCAGCACCGACAAACTTTCCTTCTTTAAGCGGTCTCCGTGGCACTGCGGGCAGTCCACCGCATTCATCCAGGTGGTGATTTCCTCCCGCATCCAGTTGGAGGAAGTCTCCCGAAAACGACGTTCCAGGTTGTTGGCAACCCCTTCAAACTCGGTGTAGTAGGTGGATTTGATGTCCTGGGTGTCCCGCACCATCTTGATTTTTTCTCCCTTGGTGCCGTACAGCAGGATGTCCACCACCTGCTTGGGCAGCTCTTTAATCGGTGTGTCCAGCGAAAAATGGTAGTGCTCCGATAGACTCTGGTAGTACATCTGGGCGATGCCGCCCTCTGCGTAGTACCAGCCGCTTGCCCGAATCGCACCCTCTCGGATGCTTTTATCCTTATCCGGGATGACCAAATCCGGGTCGATACTCATAAAGGTGCCTAGACCCGTACATTTTTCACAGGCGCCGAACGGGTTATTGAAGGAGAACATCCGCGGGTTCAGCTCCTCAATGCTGATGTTGTGCTCCGGACAGGCGTAGTTCTGGGAGAAGAGCATCTCCTCGCCGTCGATGACGTCCACCAGCACCAGTCCGCCGGTCAGATCGATGGCAGTTTCCAGCGAGTCGGTCAGGCGGGACTGGATGTCCTCCCGCACCACCAGTCGGTCCACTACAATCTCGATGTTGTGCTTTTTATTTTTTTCCAGAGCAATTTCCTCGCTCAGCTCGTACAAATTTCCATCCACCCGCACACGGACATAGCCGGATTTTTTTGCCCGCTCAAACTCCTTTTGATGGGTTCCTTTCTTTCCGCGCACAATCGGAGCCAGAATCTGGATTTTGGTCCGCTGCGGCAGCTCCATGATTTTGTCCACCATCTGGTCCACCGTCTGCTGGCGGATTTCCCTGCCGCACACCGGACAATGCGGGATGCCGATGCGGGCGTACAGCAAGCGCAGGTAGTCATAGATTTCGGTGACGGTGCCCACTGTGGAACGTGGGTTTTTAGAGGTGGTCTTCTGGTCGATGGAGATTGCCGGCGACAGACCGGTGATTTCGTCCACATCCGGTTTTTCCATCATTCCCAAAAACTGGCGGGCATAGGAAGAAAGGCTTTCCATATACCTGCGCTGTCCGTCTGCGTAGATGGTATCGAAGGCAAGGGAGGATTTTCCCGAGCCGGAAAGTCCCGTAAAAACGACCAGCTTGTCGCGTGGAACCTCCAAATCAATATTCTTGAGGTTGTGCTCCCTTGCACCATGTATAATAATTTTATCGTTCATCCTGTCCTCCTGAGGGTTTGTTGTTGACCTTGGATTATTGATTACAGCTGGCGCAGCAGTTCTGCGCTCCAATCAAACAGCTGCTCAAACGCTTCTTTTGCATCGACCGCTTCTCCCTGCTTATATTGTGCTGCCGTCAGCAGGATTTGGCGGTCGGTGCCGCACAGACACGCTTCCAGCTCGCTTGTGTTCATCGGATAGACACCGGTTCGCAGCCAGTGCAGATTTTGCAGTAGATAAAGGGTGGACTTGTACATCCTTGGCAGCTCCTGCTCCAGCTGTCCGCTGTGCAGATACCGATGGCACAGCTCATGGTAGAGGTTTCCCAGATTGAGCTTGAGATAAACCCGAACATCCTCCTGGGTGTAGGGCGGCATCAGCTCTTCCAGCTTTCCGTACAGGTCCAGCGTTTCATGCAGCATCAGACAGCTTTCCAAAGGGTTCCAGCCTGCCAGTTCCTTTCTGCCGCAGATAAAGCCGCAGCTTTTCTCCTTTTGTCCCAGCCGGCACAGGATGTCCCTGTACTGCTGCAAATGAGGGATGCTCAGTTCCTCCAGCACAACCACTGCGTCGATGTCGCTGTTTTCGGTCGTCTCTCCACGTCGGCAGCTTCCCTGCAATCCCACATAGAGCAGCTGTTCTCCAAACTGTTGGCGCAGCAGCTGCACCAGATGTTCCATATATTTCTGTACTTCTTTTGGTTCCATCCTGTTCCCCTCCCTGTCTGCTTTTGTTTTTTAACGTTTTTTTCTTCCCTTGTTCCCGCTGCTTTCCTGCGCATCCTTCATAATTTTCAGATTGGGATTGGCGGTGTACTGTTCTTTCAGCTTTTTGATTTTATCGCGCAGGTAAGCTGCGTGTTCAAACTCCAAAATCTGTGCGGCATTTTTCATCTCTGCCGTCAGCTTTTCGATGGTCGCACGCAACTCGGTCTGGCTCATCCGCTTTTTGCCCTTGCCCATCTTTTCGGTGTGCTCACGGGTAGAAATTTCCAAAATCTCCCGCACATCCTTTTTGATGGTCTGTGGAACGATCCCATGCTCCTCGTTATATTTTAACTGCACCTCTCGGCGGCGGTAGGTTTCGCTGATGGCGCGCTCCATCGAATCGGTGACCGAATCGGCGTACATGATAACCTTGCCGTTGGCATTTCGTGCCGCTCGTCCGATGGTCTGCACCAGCGAGGTTTCGCTGCGCAAAAAGCCTTCCTTGTCTGCATCCAGGATTGCCACCAGCGAAACCTCCGGGATGTCCAAGCCCTCTCGCAGCAGGTTGATGCCCACCAGCACATCAAATTCTCCAAGGCGCAGGTCGCGGATGATCTCCATTCGCTCGATGGTGTCGATGTCGTGGTGCATATACCGCACCCGAACACCCATGTTTTCAAAATAGCCGGTCAAATCCTCTGCCATCTTTTTGGTCAGGGTGGTCACCAGCACCCGCTCTCCCTTTTCGGTGCGGGCGTTGATTTCAGAAAGCAGATCGTCGATCTGTCCATCCACCGGGCGCACGTCGATCTCCGGGTCGACCAGACCGGTCGGTCGGATGACCTGCTCGACGATGCGGGCGCTCTTTTCCTTTTCAAAGGCGCCGGGCGTTGCACTGACAAAGATGACCTGATTGAGTTTCCCGTAAAATTCATCGAAGGTCAGCGGGCGGTTATCAAAGGCGGACGGCAGGCGGAAGCCATAATCCACCAGATTTTTTTTGCGCGCCTGGTCGCCGCCGTACATTCCTCTCACCTGCGGCAGGGTGACGTGCGACTCGTCCACAAACAGCAGAAAATCCTCCGGGAAGTAATCGAGCAGGGTATACGGGCAGCTGCCCGGCGCACGACCGGAAAGGACGCGGGAATAGTTTTCGATGCCCTTGCAAAAGCCGATTTCGGTCAGCATCTCCATATCATAGTTGGTGCGCTCCATGATGCGCTGCGCCTCAATCAGCTTGTCGTTGGCTTTAAAGTAAGCCACTCGCTGCTCCATCTCCTCGCGGATTTCTCCAAGCGCCTGCTGCATCTTCTCCCTCGGTACGATATAGTGGGACGCAGGGTAAATGGCAACGTGTGAAACTACATTTTTGATCTCTCCGGTGACGGTGTTGATTTCGGAAATGCGGTCCACCTCATCCCCGAAAAATTCCACCCGCACAGCGGTATCGCCCGAATAGGAGGGAAAAATTTCCACCACGTCGCCGCGCACCCGGAACTTGTTTCGGATAAAGTTGATGTCGTTGCGCTCATATTGCAGCTCGACCAGCTTTTTGGTCAGCTCGTCCCGCTCCTTGCGCATACCGGTCCGCAGGGAGATGACCATATTGCGGTAGTCGATTGGGTCGCCCAGCGAATAGATGCAGGACACGCTGGCGACGATGATGACGTCCCGCCGCTCGGACAAAGCGGAGGTTGCCGAATGGCGCAGCTTTTCGATTTCGTCATTGATGGCGCTGTCCTTTTCGATGTAGGTGTCGGTGTTGGCGATATAGGCTTCCGGCTGGTAATAGTCGTAGTAGGACACAAAGTATTCCACCGCATTGTTCGGAAAAAATGCCTTGAACTCCGAACACAGCTGTGCTGCCAGCGTCTTGTTGTGCGCCAGCACCAGCGTCGGGCGATTGACCTTCTGGATGATGTTTGCCATGGTGAAGGTTTTGCCTGAACCTGTCACTCCCAGCAGGGTCTGCTCCTTATCTCCGTGCAGCACGCCTTCTGCCAGCCGCTCGATCGCCTGCGGCTGGTCACCGGTCGGCTGATAGTCGCTGACCAGCTCAAATTTTTCTGTCTGCTCCATTTTTCTGCCTCCTTTTTTTGTCGATTTCCTCTCTTGATTTTAGCACTATGCAAACCGCAAGTCAATTTCTTTTCCGTTAAAAGCGCAAGTTTTGTTGCTGTGCCCCGTTCTTTCTCAACAAACGATTCGGCAGACCTCCTGCTCAGGAGGTCTGCCGAATGTGCAAAATGTAATTTTTTTCGAAGGTGTCTGCTTACTACTCTCTCCAGTAGTTGTAACCACGGCTGCTGCGTTTGTAGCGGTAGTATTCTCCATAGTAGTTATCCAGATAGATAACCTCGGTTTCATAGCCGTCCTTGGAGATGGTCAGACGGTCGTCGCGATAACGGTTGCGATCCACATCAAAGGTGTTGCTGCCGCGGTCGGTGGTACCGATTTCGCTGCCGTTCCAACGAACGGTAGCGCCGGAAACGTCGCAGTCAAAGCTGATGCGGTCACCGCGGTCTACGATACCGGAAACGCCCAGGTCGCTGCGGTAGCCGTAGCTGCGTCCATTTCTGTAGTAGGTGCCGGAAGAACGAGGTCCGTAGTTGAAGCTGTCGATCTGCGTTCCTTCCTCATATTTCTTGATGTGGTGGCTCAAAAGACCTTTGACACAGTTCTCATTCTTTGCATAAACCGTGTCCACTTCGCTGTCGGCTTTTGCGGTCAATTTTGCCGCACCCGAGGTCAGATATGCTTTGGTAAGTTCACCCTCCACCACGATTCTTGCATCACCGTTGGAAAACAGGGTGTTGACATCTGCATCTTCGTCCAGATAGATGCTGTATTCTTTATCGAGCGTTTTGCTGATGCGCAGCTGATCGATGTCACCGGTCACTGTCACCTGCTTCTGCTCGCCCAGGCTGACCTTCTTGCTGCCGTCCTCCTTGTCAAGGAAAGAAACCGCGATGCCGCCTGCCGCACTCTGTCCCAGAAGAATCTCGTCCTCCTCCAGCTGATAGGTAACGGTGTTTTCGCTGCTGGAAAGGGTCAGCTTGTTGTTTTGCAGCGAGATGCTGTACCCATTCTCTGCTGCGCTTGCGCCCACACCCATGGACAGGACCATTGTTGCTGTCATCAGCATTGCCAGCGTTTTTTTCATTTTCGTTCTCCTCCTTTTGGTCTTTGCAGGATATTTTTCCGTCTGCAAAGATACTTGACTTATACCCTAAAGCTTAAAAAAGCCTATGGTCCTTCATTGAATAAAATTCCTTATCGGTTATAACGAAATGGTCCAGCAGGTTTACTCCAATTTCCTGTAAAAAATCCTGCGCCTTGCGGGTCATCACGATGTCCTCCCGCGAGGGATGCACCAGACCGCTGGGATGGTTGTGTGCCAAAATGATGTCATGGACGTTGCGGTTGACACACAGCTGTGCGATCTGCCGCAGGGTGGTAGAGATACTGTCCGAAACACCGCTTTCCAGCTGCTCGCAGTGGCGCACCGCCTTTCCCGCATCCAGACAGACCAGCAAAAGTGCCTCGGTTTCTCTGCCTTGCAGCAGAGAGCAGAGGTATTCTCCCGCCTTCAAGGAGGAATTGAGCACCACCTTTTGGCGGGCAGTTTGCTGCTGGGTGCAGCGACAGCGCATTGCCTGGGTCACCTTGAGCAGCCTTGCGACATTTTCTCCCACCCCTTCGATCTGCATCAGTTCTCGCGCGGGCGCTTCCAGTACCGCAGGCAGACTGCCGAACCGCTCGATCAGCCGATGGGCAATGGGATTGGTGTCCTTCTGCGGCACCCCATAAAACAACAGCAGCTCCAGCAGCGTGTGATCCTCAAAGCCTCTTTCTCCCACTGCATCAAAACGCTTTTTCAGGCGGTCACGATGCCCTGCGTGCAGATTCGTCTTTTTACCTGCCGGGGCAGACTGTGTATTTTCTTTATGCTCTGTAATGGTTTTTCCCTCCTGCCCTTTGGCTGTGTTGCAAAATTTTCATGGTATGTTATAATCATATCACCCAAGCCCTTCAAAACCGCCGATCACAGAAAGAGGTCTATTCCTTATGAAATCCTTCATTATCAATTCCAACGACGCCGGACAACGGGTCAGCAAATTTATAGAAAAAACAGTGCCCGCTCTGCCGCAGGGACTGCTGTACAAATCTTTTCGTCTTAAACGCATCAAGCTGAACAAAAAGCGCTGTCAGCCGCAGGACCGCCTTTCGCAGGGCGATTTGCTGGAACTGTACATCAACGACGAATTTTTCGGGGAAGGTCGTCAGGACCTGGTCTTTTTAAAGGTACCCGACCGCATCCAGGTGGTCTATGAGGACCAGAACATCCTGCTGGTGGACAAAAAGCCCGGACTGGTCGTCCACGAGGATGACGACAACACGCCGGACACCCTCATCAACCGTATCCTGCACTATCTGTACAACAAAGGGGAATATCAGCCGGATGCCGAGCAGAGCTTTGTTCCTGCTTTGTGCAACCGCATCGACCGCAACACCGGCGGCATTGTCATCGCTGCCAAAAATGCGCAGGCGCTGCGCATCCTCAACCAGAAGGTGAAGGACCGCGAACTGACCAAACTCTACCTGTGCCTGGTTCACGGCGTGATGCAGCCCAAAAGCGGGACCCTGCGCGACTTTCTTCTCAAGGACAGCCAGCGCAACCAGGTGCGTGTCTTTAAAAATCAGGTGCCCGGCAGCAAGACCATCATCACCAGCTACCGCACCCTGCGCACCGACGGAAAAACCAGCCTGCTGGAGGTGGACCTCAAGACCGGACGCACCCACCAGATCCGTGCGCACATGGCGTTTTACGGGCATCCGCTGGTCGGTGACACCAAATACGGCACCAACGCCCAGAACAAGGGCAACGGCTACCACCATCAGGCGCTGTATGCCTACAAGCTTCGCTTTTGTTTTTCCACCGATGCCGGCATTCTTTCCTATCTGGATGGCAAAGAATTTCAGGTGGAGCAGGTGGACTTTGCCCAACCACTCCTCTCAAAGGAAGGTTCATGTTCTACTCTTATAAGATAACGTTTTTTATCTCAAAATGCAATAGATTTTTTGAAACTTAGTCAGCCATGATAGAAACCCCTTTGATTTTCTGTCAATTTGACAAATTTTCCGCTACAAGATGAGCACAAAGGTCCCCGCCGTAATCAGCAGACCGCCCAACAGCGTCTGCCAGGTAATCTTTTCCTTCAAAATGACAAACGCCAATATCATGCTAATGACCACGCTGGATTTATCAATCGGCACCACCTTGCTGGCATCTCCCAGCTGGAGCGCACGGTAGTAAAACAGCCAGGACAGTCCGGTCGCGATTCCTGAAAGAATCAAAAAAATCCAGGAGCGCGCGCCGATATTCGGCAGCTGCTTGTTGACTCCTGTCATAAAAACGATTCCCCATGCCATCACCAGCACCACCACCGTCCGAATCGCGGTGGCAAGATTGGAATCGATGCCGCTGATGCCAAGCTTTGCCAGAATGGAGGTCAGCGCGGCAAAAACCGCCGACAGCAGCGCGTAGCCTACCCACAAAGAATTGGATGTTGTGTTCATTTTTCTCTCTCCTTTTGACAAATCCATTTACACCGCCTTTTCTGCTTAGAAGGAAGGGCGGTATTTTTTATATCCACCTTGTTTATACAAGGTTAGACAGCACGAACAAAATCCAGATATGCGCCGGATAAAACCAATAAAAGAACCTGCCTCCACCCTTTCCTCGCTTCCCGTTGTAGTACAGCATCACCGGAAGGGAGCCAATCATCATCCACTGGTACATACGGAAAAAGAGGAAGCCAAAATCATGGAGGCTGACTGCCATCATCATCGAAACACCCAGCTGCATCGCACAGTACAGGCAGTAGCCCACCGACATCCTTTTGGGACTTTTGCGCAAAAAGTAGAGCAGCAGTCCCAGCACCACCACATCCAGCTTGCCCTCGCAAAAGGCAAGGTTCGGGAAAAATCCGTTGAGCAGCCCCGGCAGATAGCGGTCCAGCGGCTGCACTGCATTTGACAGCAGGATGACTGTCACCTGCACCAGAAAAAATCCTGCCAGTGCCGTTTTGGGTCTGGTCAGTCGGTCACGGCGCGGATGCTCCTCATCAAAGCTCTCGCACAGCCAAACAATCGCTGCAATCACCACCATGGTGGAGAGGATATTGTTGTTTAAGCGGACCGGCGCCTTTGGAAAAATATGTACCAGCACAAAGTTTCCCAATCCCATCGCAGCGGACCCAAGCCACAGCCGGCGGATATATCGCGGACGGCTGCTGGTTTTTTCCAGCCCTTGCGCCAGACAGAACAAAAACAACGGCGCCGACATCCTGCCCAGCCACCGAAACCACAGCGGAACGCTCTGTGGAAAAAATTCTCCCAGATGGTCCACCAGCATCAGCACCAGTGCCAGCCACTTGATTGCGGTCGTACTCATCCATTCACCTCTTTTTCACATCAAACAAAAAGCTGCTTTTTGACAAAGCAGCTTTTTGTTTCAGATCAGTTTTCCTTTGGCATCTGCTGTTTGGATTTGCTGGTCGCATTGCGCAGCGCCTGACGGGTGTCGCGCACATTTTTCAGCGAGCTGCTCAAATTTTCCTCTGTTTCCTTGAGGATGGAATCGGAGAATTCGTGGGAAGCGCGGCGGATTTCCTTAGCAGCCATCTGCGCCTGTGCGATAATGTCCGCTGCCTTTTCCTGCGCCTGCTTCACAATCTCCTCCTGCGCAATCAGCATCCTTGCGCGTTCCTCTGCCTTGCGCAGTGCGCTTTCTGCCTGCCGTTCCGCACTTTTGATGATGTCGTTGCGGTCTGCCACAATCATCTTTGCCTGCTTGATTTCCCCCGGCAGATTCAAGCGGATGTCCTCAATGCACTCCTTCACCTTCTGGGCATCCACTACACAGCGACCGCCGGAAAATGGGAGGCTCCACGCTTCCTCCAGCATATCATCGATCATATTCAGGATTTCATCAATGTTCATCTTTGGTTCCTCCTTGTTATTGTGCATCCTCCTGGGTCAGCCGCTGCACAATGCGGTCATGCACCTGCTCAGGGACAAACATACGGATATTTCCTCCCAGCGAAGCAATCTGCTTGATAACACTGGAGCTGAGATACTGGTTTTCTGCACTGGTGGTAAAAAATACCGTTTCCACCCCGCTGTAAAGCTCCTTGTTGATCAGAGCCTGCTGGAATTCATATTCAAAGTCGGATACTGCACGCAGTCCTTTGACGATGGCGCAGGCACCTACCTTTTTCACATAATCGACCAGCAGACCGCTGAAGCAGTCCACCTCAATCGAGTCGATGCCCTCCACCGACGCTTTGATCAGCTCCACCCGCTCCTCTAACGAGAAGCATGGGTTTTTGGCTGCATTGATGACCACCAGCACAATCACCTTGTCAAACAACGTCTGCGCACGGCGGATGATGTCCATGTGCCCTTTGGTGATTGGGTCAAAGCTACCGGGCACCACCGCGATCCTTTCCTGTCGTTCCATCCTTATTCTTCCTCCTGACCCTCTTTGCGGCGATAGGCTGTAATCTTTGCTTTACCGTAAAAATAGGTCTTGGCAATCTCATAGTCGCCTGCCGACTCGGGCAGCTGCTCGTTGCGCTCGGTTTCACACAGGATGATTCCCTGCGGAGCCATCTGTCCGACAACCATCGGCAGCACTGCGTCGATAATCTTCTGCTGGTACGGTGGGTCGAGGAAGACGATGTCGAACCGGGTGGTCGTACTCTTTAAGAAGGAAGCGGCATCCATCTGGGCAATCTTTGCCTGGTCGGACAGCTTGCAGTGCTTAAGGTTTGCGCGGACCGCTTCAACCGCTTTAGAAGCGGCATCCACAAAGACTGCGTGCTTGGCTCCGCGGCTGAGCGCCTCGATGCCCATTTGACCGGAGCCTGCAAACAGGTCCAAAAAGGTGCAGCCCTCCACATAATTCTGAATAATATTGAACACTGCCTGCTTTGTCATATCCGAAGAAGGTCTGGTGTCCATTCCCTGCGGAGCAACAAGTGTCCTTCCTCTTGCAAGACCGGTGGTAACTCTCATATTGATTTCCTTTCTATTCTATGAACAGAATCGTTCGTTTGGATTCCCTTTTATTATCTTCATTTTTCCCTCATTTGTCAATGCCATCCCGACATTTTACACCTTGTTCGTTATTGTCCGTCGTTCTCATGCAGATAACGATAGAGGTTAAGGGCAGTCAGGTGGGTCATACCCGGCGTTTCCTCCAGCTGCTCCACAGTGGCAGCCTCCATTGCCTTGAGGGTGCGAAAGCGCAGGAAGAGGTTCTTTGCCCGTTTTTCCCCGATTCCCTCCACCGAGCGCAGCACCGATTCCATCGCGCGGCTGGCGTGCTTGGAGCGGGAATAGCCGATGGAAAAGCGGTGGACCTCGTCCTGTATACTGGTCAGCAGGTCAAAGGCGGCGCGGAAGGAGGAAACAGAAAGCTCTCCATCCTCAGTAACAATGGTCCGGGTGCGGTGGCGGTCGTCCTTTGCCATACCGAAAATCGGGATGTCAAAGCCCATCTGGCGCACCAGCGGCTTGACCGCTGCCACATGACCTCTGCCGCCGTCCAGGAGGATGAGGTCGGGCAATCTGCCAAAGCCGACACCCTCCTGCTTGTGCTGCTCATACCGCTCCAGACGGCGGGTGAGCACCTCCCGCATGGAAGCGTAGTCGTCCGGCTTGCCCACCACCGAACGGACCGAAAACTTACGGTAGGCGCCCTTGAGCGGTCTGCCGCCCTCAAAGACCACCATGCCTGCCACGATGGTTTCGCTTCCGATGTTGGAAATATCATACGCTTCAATGTAGTTTGGCACCTGATGAAGCCCAAGCAGCCTTGCCAGCTCGTCCAGCGCCGAAATCTCCCGGCTGGTCCGTCGGGTCTGCTCGGCAATCTGTTGGCTGGCGTTTTCCTTTGCCATCTGAAGCAGCTTCATCTGGTCGCCCTTCTGCGGCAGCAGCAGCTGCACGCTGCGCTGTGCCTTTTGACAGAGATATTCCTCCAGCTCCTGCTGGCAGCTGGGCGGTCCGTCCAGAACGACCGCCTTGGGCACCTGCTGCTTCATGTCATAGTAGCGCAGCACAAACTGGGTCCGCAGCTCCTGCATCATCGTTTCGACCGCCTGCTCCTTGCTGTCTGTGAGCGAAGCGTTCTGTGCAAACTCGCTTAATTCATCGAGCATGAAGTATTCCTTGTCCACCAGGCGGTAATCCCGAAACTGCAAAACCACCGCACAGCATTTGACCGACGACTGCACCAGAGCGATGACGTCCTCCTCCTCATAGCGAATGGACACCACCTTCTGATTTTCTGCAAGACCCTGAATGGCACGGATGCGGTCGCGGTAACGGGCAGCCTTTTCATACTGCATCGCTTCTGCCGCCTGCATCATCTTCTGGGTCAGAATCTTCTGGATGTTGGCGCTTGAGCCTTTTAAGAAGCTGACCGCTTCTTCCAATGCCTCCGCATACTCCTGTGGGCTGATTTTGCCGCTGCACGGCGCCATGCACTGCTTGATGTGATAATTTAAGCACGGGCGCTGCTTTCCAATCTCCTGCGGGAAATTCCGGTTGCAGGTCGGCAGCAAAAATACCTTGTTCACCTCGTCCACCGTCTGCTTGACCACATAACCGGAGATATAAGGTCCCAGATAGCGCGCACCGTCCTTCTGCGGCTGGTGGCAGGCAGTAATCTTTCCATACTCGCCGCCGCCCACCCGAATGTAGTGGTAGCCCTTATCATCTTTGAGCAGGATATTATACTTGGGAGTGTGTTGTTTGATAAAGCTGCATTCCAGCACCAGCGCTTCAAATTCACTGGAGGTAACGATGTATTCAAAGTCCCATACATTTTCCACCATGCGATAAACCTTCGGCGTATGTTTTTCCACGCTGCGAAAATAGCTGCTGACCCGATTTTTCAGCGCCTTTGCCTTGCCGATATAAATGATCTGCCCTTTTTTGTCCTTCATGATGTAGATTCCCGGCTGCAAGGGCAATTTTTTTACCTTTTCTCTCAGATATTCCAGTCTTGGATTGTCCAATCGTTTGTCCTCCTGCCATGCGATGGTATGAAAAAAGGTGTACCGACCCTTTTAAAAGCGGCCGATACACCTGTACAGGTTTATATGCGACTGATCCGTAGCCGAAGTTTTCGGCGGCTGACTGTGATTATTCAGCGAAACCGGACTCTACCAGTTCTACCAGACTCTCAACAGCTTCCTTCTCATCTGCGCCATCAGCGATGATGCGGATGGTTGTACCACCGACGATACCCAAGGAAAGCACGCCCAGAAGGCTCTTGGCGTTGACTCTGCGATCTTCCTTCTCTACCCAAACAGAAGCTTTGAACTCATTTGCTTTCTGGATAAAGAATGTTGCCGGACGAGCATGAAGACCAACCTGGTTTTGTACCACTACTTCTTTTACAAACATTTCAGTTACTCCCCTATTCTAAGATGTTTAAAATATGCTCAATTTCAGATGCACAAAAACAGGAGGGAAACGCTTTCTCTCCGATTTTTTGTGCCGACTGATTCTTGACACAAATTTATTATATCACAAAGCTTTTTTTCGTCAACGCATATTTTGATATTCTTTTCCATCCCTCTGTGATTTTCTGCTACTTTTCTATATGCGCGGTGGAAAAAGAGTGGGTCTTTGGCGCAATTCACTACAAAGTTTTCAACATAGCTGTCATTCTCTACATTTTTTATCCACCGTCTTTTTACCATTGCACCAACGGTCCAAGACTTCTTCTCCTATGACAGTTTATGCTGCTGACAAACAAACGGCTGCTATTCATCCTCTTCTTCCAGCAGCTGTCTGGCAAAGGCAAGCTCCTTTTTATCCAGCTTTCCTTCTTCGATGGCACGCCACAGCAGGTCGGGACGTTTTTTTGCTGTTTCCAAAATCGACTGCTCCCGCTGCCATTTGAGGATGTTGGCATGGTGTCCGCTCGACAGCACCGCCGGCACCTCCATCCCATGCCACACCGGCGGGCGGGTGTACTGCGGATATTCCAACAGACCGCTGTAATGGCTCTCCTCGGTAAAACAGACCTCCTCGGACAGCACGCCGGGGCATAATCTTCCCACCGCATCGGCGACCACCAGCGCGCCCAGCTCTCCTCCGGTGAGGACATAATCCCCCAACGAAATCTCCTCATCCACAATCTCATCCAGCACCCGCTGGTCCACTCCTTCATAATGCCCGCACAGGATGAAAATATTCTCATACTCCCGCAGCTCGATTGCGCGCTGCTGGCTGAAGGGTTGTCCTTTTGGGGACATATAGATGACATGCGGTTTGGCTGCAATCATTTCACACACCGCCTGGTAGCAGTTGTAGATTGGTTCGGTCTGCATCAGCATCCCCTTGCCGCCGCCGTACGGGGTATCATCCACCCTGCGGTGCTTGTCCTGGGTGTAGTCGCGGATGTTGTGACAGTGTATCTCCAGTTTTCCTGCCCGTCTTGCCCGTCCGATGATGCTTTCACCCAGTACCGCCTCGCACATCTCAGGAAAAAGGGTAGCAATATCAATCCTCATCGTCAAACAATCCCTCCAGCGGACGAATCTTCATCACGCCGCCGTCCAAGTCGACCTCCAGCACCACCTGCGGGATAGCTGGGATCAGACGCTCCTTACCATCGGCAAAGCGGATGTGGTAGACGTCATTAGCTCCGGTCGGGCTGACCTGTGTCAGCTCACCGTAAAGGTGTCCGTCGTCAATATCCACCACCTTGAGTCCCATCAAATCCTGGATGAGATATTCGCCCTCCTTCATCGGGATGTCATCGCGGTGGATATAGATAATCTTGTCCCGCAGTTTTGCCGCATCGTCGATCGAATGGATGCCCTCCAGCTTCAGCAGCGGCATCTCCTTGGCAAAGCGCACTCCTTCCAGTGTCATCGGCTTTTGTCCCTTGGCATCGAGATAAATCGTTTCGATGTCCAAAAACATCTCCGGGTCATCACACCAGGGATACAGCTTCACTTCTCCCTTTACTCCGTGGGTGGTCACGATTTTTCCCGCTTCGATATACTCTTTTCGCATACGCTTCTCCTTTCGTTTTCCATCAACCGACAATGCGGCATGCCATTTATAAAGCTTCTTTTTCCTCGGGAGCCGTCCACTGATTAGCAGCTTCTCCCAAGATAATCTTTTCCCCTACTTCTAAAATACGGTTTCTATCTACAAAAAAAGGACGCCCAGGGCTTAAACTGCCCTTGCGCCCTTTCGGATGATCCTGTTCAGATACCGGAAGCAGAGACCGTTTAGTCGATCTCTACAACTACCTTCTGCTCAACCTTACCGGCAGCGGATCTTACGATTGTACGGATTGCTTTTGCAATCCTGCCCTGTTTTCCGATGACACGACCCATATCGTCTGGTGCGACATGGAGGTGGTAGACAACCGTTCCGTCTTCCTTCGGCAAATCGACGGTGACACAAACAGCGTCCTTATCATCTACAAGACCTTTCACAATAGTAACAATCAGTTCCTGCATGTGCGATTACCTCCTACAGGATATTGTTCGCTTTGAGCAGGGATCGAACTGTGTCGGTTGGCTGAGCGCCGTTGGACATCCATTTCTTTGCTTTTTCAGCGTCGATCTGTACTGTTACCGGAGTTTTTGCCGGATCATAGTAACCGATCTCTTCGATGAATCTGCCGTTGCGTGGATAACGGGAATCAGCTACAACGATACGGTAGAATGGAGCTTTTTTCGCACCCATTCTGCGAAGTCTAATTTTAACAGCCATTTCTGTCACCTCCTGAACCTTTCAAATACTCTATATCAATTTCCCCATAAATCAGGAATTTGATAAACTGTTTTACATGGGCGGCATATTCTTGAGCATTGCGGGATTAAAGGGCATTCTTCTGCGGCGTTTGCTGCCTTTGCCCTTGCCGCCGAGCATCTTCATCATCTCTTTCATCTGCTTGTACTGCTTGAGAACACGGTTGACACGCGGTACGTCGGTGCCGCTGCCCGCTGCGATCCTGCGCTTTCTGGCAGGATTGATGATGTCCGGGTTTGCTCTTTCCTCTTTGGTCATCGAATTGATGATTGCTTCCAGATACTTAATCTCCTGCTCGCCCGCCTGCGCCGTTTCATCGGTAATCTTGCCGGACATTCCGGGGAACATCTCCAGAATCTTTCCCAAAGGTCCCATATTTCTAACCTGCTTGATCTGTTCGAGCAGGTCGCTCATATCAAAAGAATTTTCCTTGAGTTTCTGGGCAACTTCCATTGCCTTCTTCTCATCGACCTCATCCTGTGCCTTTTCAATCAGGGTGAGTACGTCACCCATGCCCAGGATACGGGATGCCATACGGTCGGGATGGAAGACCTCCAGGTCCTCAAGCTTTTCGCCGATACCGGCAAACTTGATTGGCTTTCCGGTGACCGCCCGAACCGACAGTGCTGCACCGCCTCGGGTGTCGCCGTCGAGCTTGGTGAGGATTACGCCGTCGATTCCCAGCGTATCATTGAAGCTCTGTGCTACATTGACTGCGTCCTGACCGGTCATCGCATCGATTACCAGCAGAATCTCGTGAGGATGGACCTCCGACTTGATGTCCTGCAACTCCTGCATCAGCTGTTCGTCGATGTGCAAGCGTCCGGCAGTATCCAGGATGACGATGTCGTTGCCATAGTCCTTGGCGTGTTTGATTGCATTTTTGGCAATCTCCACCGGACTGATGGTGCCCATTTCAAAGACAGGTGTATCGACCTGTGCTCCGACTACCTTCAACTGCTCGATAGCAGCCGGGCGGTAAACGTCACAGGCAACCAGCAACGGGCGTTTGCCCTGCTTGCGGAACATCCGTGCCAGCTTTGCCGAGTGGGTGGTCTTACCGGAACCCTGCAAGCCGCACATCATAATGATGGTCGGAAGTTTGGAAGAAAAATTGATGCGGCTGTCGGTCGAACCCATCAGCTCGGTCAGCTCATCGCGCACAATCTTGATGACCTGCTGTGCCGGAGTCAGACTGGAAAGGACCTCTTCGCCGACCGCTTTTTCGGTGACGTTTTTGACAAAGTCCTTGGCTACCTTATAATTGACGTCCGCTTCCAACAGTGCAAGGCGGACCTCACGCATTGCTTCCTTTACATCATTCTCAGAAAGCTTTCCCTTTGAGCGAAGCTTTTTAAAGGCTTGATTAAGCTTTTCAGCAAGTCCCTCAAATGCCATCGGTCTTCCTCCATTTCCTGTTGATTTTATTCTTCAATCTGTTGGGCAAGCTCGACGATCTTCTCAGCATTCTTTTCTATCTTTCTGTTTGGCGCATACCGCTGTGCCTCAAAGGCGATCTCCTGCGCACAGGAGGTGATCTGCTCAAGCTTTTCCTGATATTCTCTGAATTTTCTGGCAAGTCCCAGCCGCTGCTCCATCTCCAGCAGGGTGCCTTCTGCGCGCTTGATGCTGTCGCGCACGCCCTGTCGGGTGATGTTGGCAAGCTGTGCAATCTCCGCCAGCGAAAGGTCCTCGTTGTAATAAAGCTGTGCTACCTCCAGCTGCTTTTCGGTCAGCATCTGACCGTAATAATCCAGCAGAATGGAAATCTCCAGATTCTTTGCCATGGTACAGCTCCCTTTCCCTGTCGGTCCCCATGTAAAGGCAAACACCTTTACTGAACTTACCTTTGCTATTATACCTGAGCCACGTCCATCTGTCAAGGCTTTTTCCTTTACACAGTTTCAAAAAGTTTGCTGTGAAAAACTCTTTCTTTTCGTTGCTTTTGAACAAGTTGCACCGCTATTGCCCGCTTTCCCAGCGGATTTCCTTTGCAAACTCCTCTGCCTGCTCTTTCGTCAGCGCATCCTGCGCAAAGGATACCGTCAGATAGCAGGCTTTGTTTTGGTCGAAGCTTGCCACCCCGATCCCCTCCAGATAAGGCACCTCTGCCGCCGATTTCCCGCTGTTCATCTGCACCGGGTCCTTGTGGTAGGTGGTTGCTACCACACTTTCCACACCGTCCTGTGCAAAAACAGGCTGGTACGGCTCAAACTCCCAACCGGCAACGCTGCCCAACCGCAGCGAGGCATAGGCAACCTTGTAATGCTCCTGAGGCGGCACTCCCGATACCGGCTCATATTCCTCCACCGACAGCTCTGCCATCTCTTTTCCCTCACAGTACAGTAAAGCCTGTGCCAGCACTGCATCCCGTTTGGGTGTTTGCTCTTTCAGCTCCCAGCCATCCGGCAGAGAAAGGGCGATGGAAAACGCTTCTCCCTTCGCTGTCCGGCAGGCAAGGCTTGCAGTGTTTTCCGGCTGTTCTTCTGTGATACTTTCCTTTTTATCGGCAGGATTGGGATTTTCTTGTGCTGTTTTAGCTGCACATCCTGTACAGAGCAGCAGCGTCAGCAGAATCAGTAAAAGCTTTTTCATCTTCCTTCTCCTTTCAAGGCGGATACTTCCTATCTTTCCTTCATTATAGGGCAGGTTTTCACAGGCTGTCAACCAAAGAACAACAAAAATAAAACCGGTAAGGAAGGCGCTGATGACGCCTTCCTTACCGGTCAAAGTTTCCTCATGGACAGACACCCTTACAGAGCGCGGATGTCCTCCAAAAGCTGCTGGACATTCTGGTCCTGTGTTGCCCAGCTGGTGCAAAAACGTACAACGGTGTGGGTTTCATCATACTCTTCCCAAATCTCATACGAATACTTCTGCGCCAACTTGTCCATCTGCTCGCGGGTCAGGATTGGGAACTGCTGGTTGGTCGAGGAATCGCTGTCCATCTGGATTCCTTTTTCCTCAAAGGCGCGGCGAATCGCCATCGATTGCTCGACCGCCTTTTTGCAGATGGTAAAATAGAGGTCATCTTCGAACAATACATCAAACTGGATTCCCAGATAGCGTCCCTTTGCCAGCAGACCGCCGTGCTGCTTGATGGTGTAACGGAAGCCTTCCTTGAGAGCCGGATTGGTAATGACCAACGCCTCCCCCATCACTGCGCCGCACTTGGTACCGCCGATGTAGAACATATCGCACAACGATGCGATGTCCTGCAAGGTAACGTCCGCATCCGGGCTGGTCAGTCCGTATCCCATGCGTGCGCCGTCGATGTAGAGCGGGATTCCGTTCTCATGGCAGGCGGCGCTCAGCTCCTGCAACTCCTTCTTGGTATAAAGGCTGCCGATTTCGGTCGGGAAGGAGATGTAGACCATCCCCGGCTGCACCATGTGCTCCCGCATGGTATTGGTCTGGTGGCTGTGACAAAATTCACGGACCTGGTCTGCGGTGATTTTTCCATCTACGCAGGGAATCGGCAGGACCTTGTGACCGGTTGCCTCGATGGCACCTGTCTCATGGCAGGCAATGTGACCATCGTGTGCTGCCAGCACGCCCTGATATGGGCGAAGAATGGAAGCGATTGCAGTCAGATTGGTTTGGGTGCCACCCACCAGAAAATGAACGTCTGCATCCGGGCAGCCGCACGCCTGACGGATTCTCTCTCTTGCGCTGTCACAGTAGTGGTCGGTGCTGTAGCCGGTCAGCTGCTCCATATTGGTGGAGAGCATCTTCTCCAAAATTTTCGGATGTCCGCCTTCCAGGTAATCACAGTTAAAGTATATCATCGAAATTTCCCCCTAGATTTATTACAACAAGAATGCCGCCGGGCACAATTCCGGCTGGCTTTATCTGCCCTGGACCTCCACCTGCACGCCCTGCAGGATGTCCAGCGCTTTTTCATTCATTCCATCGTCGTTGCTGGCTGTGCAGCGGGCATCGACGATCAACTTTGCTTCCGGCAGCGCCGCCTTGAGCAGCACTGCATTGGAAAGCACACAGATATTGGAAACCACGCCACACAGCTCGATGACATCGAACTGCTGCTCCCGGGCATACTCTCCCAGCTCCCACGAACCAAAGCACGGCTTGTCAAAGCAGCGGTCCTGCGGGCAGCGCAGCTGCTCGACCTTTCCATACAGCTGCCATCCATCCGAGCCCTTTTTACAGTGCTCAATCGGCAGATTCCTTCCCTCCTGGGTTTGCAGGTAATCCTCCCCGTGGGTATCAAAGGTAAAGAGAATCTCTTCGCCCTGCTCCCGCGCCTGCTCGATTTTGCGGCAGATTGCCTGCTCGAGCTGAACCGCCTTTTCAAAACCCAGTGCGCCGTCCACAAAATCCTTCTGGTAATCGACCACGATCAGAGCCTTTTTCATCTGTGCTCCTCCTGTGCCTTAACCCAAACGGGACATGGTGGCAATACCGTGGATTGCATCATAGATTTCGGTAAAGCTGGTGCTTTCAAATTCAACCGTACGTCCTGCGGTGCGGTGGATACCCGGCATCTGCTGTACCTGGTCGCACTTGGCTGCATTGGTCAGGTCCATGCGGCAGTGGTACGGAGCCTGTAAAGTGTACAGCTGTGGACGTTCGTTTTCATCCAGTGCTTTTTTGACCGCTGCGATAGTTTCTTCCTTCAGCAGCTTCTTTGGTTTGTACACCGCAGAAAATCTCGAAAGCGACTGCTTGGTGCAGACAAATTCCGGCCATGGCATCATACCCTCGCCCTTCATCTGACGCTCCAGACCGGAGTCCCCGATAATCAGTCCGACCGGAACCTTGTGGACAATGCCGGCATAGGCGGAATTGATGGTGCCTTCGTTCATCAGCTGACCGTTGATGTAGATGTTCTGCACCGATGCGCCCGAGTAGGTGTGGTCCATCGAGCTGGCAGCTTCTCCCGCTCCTGCATGGTAGCCGACTAAGAACACCATGTCAAAGCTGTCGTCCATTGCCGGCATCATGTACTGCGGACGCGGGCTGCCGCTGACCAGCCATACCCTTTCGTCCTTGTCGTTGAGCCGGTCGTAGGAAAGGTTCTGTCCTCCGCCGTGAGAATCTGCAATGTAGATGTGGGTGATTTCCTTGTTGTGCTTGGATTTGGAGATACCTTCCAGCACCCACTCCACCTGCTCGTTCATTGCGTTGCGGAACCGCTCTCTGTCCTCTGTTTCATCCTTCCAGTTGGTAATCCCTGCCAGACCTTCCATATCGACCGAGATGTACAGTTTCATAGATACACTACCCTTCTGTTTGTTTTTTTTTTATCATTTGACCTAATTGTATCACTGCTCCGCTCGATTGGAAAGAGCTTTTTTATACAATTTAGTCAAAAAATAATCAAAAAATTTTATGATATTTGCAATTTCTCCTGCATATTCCCCATTTCCCGGGCAATTTTTTTCAATTCTTTACCAGAGCTTGACCTTACACTTCTTGACAGCTTTCACAAAATCCTTTATTGTAAATGCACAGGTGTTTTTTATTTGGATTTTGCCTGCTGTACATGCAGGAAATCTGTTCAGGAGGAACCAACTATGACTCAATTTTCAAAGCAGGAAAAAAGCTGGATTTTGTACGACGTTGCCAATTCCGCTTTTACCATGCTGGTGTCAACCACCATCCCCATCTATTTCCGCTCGCTTGCCGAGCAAAGCGTTTCTGAAGCGACCGCATCGGGCATCTGGGGACTTGCCACTTCGATTGCGGTACTCATTCTGGCAGTACTCTCTCCGTTTTTGGGAGCGCTTGCGGACTACCGAGGAATGAAAAAAAAGATTTTCTCTGCCTTTCTTACCGTGGGTGTCATCGGTCTGCTGCTGCTTTCCTTTGCCGGCAGTTGGATTTCCTATCTCATGCTGTTTGTTTTGACCCGACTGTGTTACAGCGCCTGCAACATCTTTTATGATTCGATGCTGGTGGATGTCACACCCGACGAGCGGATGGACCGCGTGTCCTCCTACGGATATGCGCTGGGCTACATTGGAAGCTGTATTCCCTTCACCATCGGCATCCTGCTCATCCTGCTGCGCCCGTTCGGTCTGTCCACCCAGTCTGCCACCCAAATTTCTTTTATCATCACTGCTGTCTGGTGGGTGCTACTGACCATTCCGCTGTTGCGCAATGTCCGTCAGACCCATTATCTGGAGCGTCGCAGCAATCAGGTCAGCCACGCCTTCTCCCGCGTGGGACAAACGCTCAAAAAGATTCGGCGCAATCCTTCCATCTTTTACTTCATCCTTGCCTACTTTTGCTACATCGACGGCGTGTACACCATCATTTCGATGGCGACCACCTACGGCGGCGAGGTCGGCATCAGCGACACCAGCATGATTTTAGCTCTGCTGCTGACCCAGTTCGTTGCCTTTCCCTGTGCCATCCTCTCCAGCAAGCTTGCTGAAAAGCTGGGTACCCTAAAGGTCATCCGCATCTTCATCCTCATCTACTGCGGCATCTGTGTCTTTGGCTATCAGCTGGACAAAAGCTGGGAATTCTGGGTGTTGGCAGTGGTGGTCGGCATGGCACAGGGCGGCATCCAGTCGCTCTCCCGCTCCTATTACGGCAGAATCATCCCCAAAAACGAATCCAACGAATACTTTGGATTTTTTGACATCTTCGGAAAATTTGCCGACTTTTTCGGTCCGCTCATCGTTTCCTTCTGCGCCTTTGTGTTCGGCACCTCCACCTATGGCATCCTGGCTCTGCTGGTGCTGTTTGTGATTGGGTATCTGCTGTTGAGAAAGGCGCCCGAAGCCTAACGCTATCCTGGCATTTTCCATAGGATATGCCCAAGTTTTTTTAAAGTAAATCCTTTCTTTAGTATAACATAACGAAATCAATTTGCAACAAAAAAAAACACGTTCCTGTTTGCTCAGGAACGTGTTTTTCTGTTTTGTCCAAATTTTTACGTTATTTTTCGATATGGAACAACCGCAGCAGTTTCTGCCAGAAGGTCAGTTTTTCCTCCTGCTGCTCGACCGGCTGCTCAATTTCCGGCTTTTCAATCGGGTCGGTCTTGATGACAAACTGAACCGATTGCACGTTGGTGTTCTTTTCCGAAACAAAGGAGGTCGTTTCGTGGTCTCCACCGGTGATGTTGTCGATCATCTCGTCAATCTGGTCGGTGATTTTGGTGTCCATTCCGTCGGTCTTGTCGCGCATTTCAACGGTACCGTCCTTCATCTCCTGTGCGCCGTCGTTGAGGGTGATGATACCTGCCAGCAGGTCCGCTACTCCTTCGTCCAGCTCGCCGGTGCCATCGCGCAGTGTGCCGGTCGCATCATAGAATTCCACAATGCCCTCCAGCATATCCACTGTGCCGTCATACAGGTCATGGCTGCCGGTCACCAGTTTACCGCTGCCGTCCACCAGCTGTTCGGCTCCGTCGGTCACCTGACCGTATCCCTCCAGAATCTTGCCAACTCCTTCGGTGTACTGGTTGATGCCGGTATCCAGCAGGTCGTACTGCTCGGTCAGGGTGTTGATGCCGTCCTTGAGTTCACCCATCTGGGTCAACATTCCTTTGAGCATCTCTGCCAGTTCCCCGATTTTTCCGTTGAAGGTCTCATAGTTTTCCTTCAGTTGGTTGCTTCCTTCTATCAGTGCCGGAATCGACTGTTCCACTTTATCAAAGTATATTTTTGTACCGGCAATCATGCCGACATTTCCCGCCAGTACGTTCTGCAATCCTTGCAGAGAAGCAATCTGCGCATCCAATTCCACAATCTGTTTTTCCAGCTGATTGATCAAATCCTCATTGCTCTGCCCGCTTTGATTGGTGTCATCCTGCTCGTTCTGCTCTGGAGCGGTCGTCTCCGGTCCTGCCAGCAGGTCGGAAAGCTGGTTGCTTTCTCCGTATCCAAATCCGCCCTGCTCGGTTATCTCGTCCTCATGATTGGAAGTACCTTGCTGCTCCTGATTGCTTTCGCTGTCGCCTGCATCGGTGTTTCCTTCTTCGGTAGTGTTGCCATCGGACTTGTCGCTCTCGGAATGACTGTCTTCGGTATTCTCTCCTTCGGCACTGCCCTCTACACTCGTATCGGTTTCGGTACCGCTGTTGTTTTCCTGTGCATCACCGTTTGTATCTTCGGTGGAACTACCATCGCCCGTCGTTTGACCATTTTCTGTCTGCTGTCCTTCTGGAACGGAGGAATCGGTCTGCGGCGGAACGGTCGGCTGCTGCTTTAACTCTGCAAGGATTCCCGAAAGCGTTTGCTTAGTGGATTCCAGATTGGCAATCAACGTTTTCAGCTGCGTCATCTGTGCAGTATTTGCCTGTGCCAGTCCGCTTACATCAATTCCTGCCTGCTGCAACGCGCCGCTGTATCCGGCATAGCTGATTGCCTGTAGCTGCTGAGCACCTTTCTGCAACGCGATGATTCCCTCGTTAATCTGAT
Source organism: Clostridium sp. CAG:169 (assembly GCA_000435195.1). Lineage (GTDB taxonomy): Bacteria > Bacillota > Clostridia > Oscillospirales > Ruminococcaceae > Negativibacillus. The sequence goes on from FR880255.1 coordinate 42,539, forward strand.
TGGAAGCGGTAACCAGTGCTTCAATCTGGTCGGCAGAAACATTTACCTGGTCCAGCGCTGCCTTGATGGTGTGCAGCGCTTTTTTGACCTCTGCCGAGCCTTTGGTCAGAGTATCGGAGTTGGAATCCAACTCCCGCAGCGCTTCGTCCACCTGCAAAATGCCGTCATCCAGCTTGTTGAGTCCATCGTCCAACTGCTGTACGCCGTCCTTGAGGTCAAACGCACCGTCGTTGAGGTCAACGCCGCCGTCCCTTAAATCTGAGGCTCCGTCATGAAGCTCGCCTGCACCGTCATTGAGTTCGGTAACACCGCTTTGCAGGTCGTTTTCCACACCGTCCTGCACCTCGTCCACGCCGTCCTTGATGTCACCCGCGCCATCGTCCAGCTTTTTGATGCCGTCCAGCAGCTCATAGACCTGGTCCATCAGCTCCTCGTCATCGACCTCCACATTCAGCGACATCGAAACGCCGTTGATGGCAATGGAAGGCATCTCAAAATCCTGCACATCCGCCGTAATCAGGATGTCCTCCTCCTTGCCCGGCAGGATGGTATAGGTCAGCTGCTTGTTCTTACCGACGTTTGCCTGGGTCGCACCTTCAGCTATGATGTTGCTGCACTGGTTGGTGTCCAGCGTAAAGGAAGCCTGCACCGCATAATCTTCAAAAAAACTGCCGGAGCATTCATCATTCTTGCGCACCGTCATGGTAATTTTCAGCGCGCCGCTTTTTCCACCGATTTCCTCCGGGCTGTACTCCTTGCCGTCGATGTAATAATGGATGTCGAACTTCCACGGCATCACCTTGCTGTCCAGCGTACCTTCATAATACAGCTTGCCTGCATCTGCGTCGATAGTGACCTTGCCGTTGTCATATCCCACCTCTGCGGTGGAGGTCATATCCCGCAGCGCGGTGTAGGAGCCATAATCGACAATCTGCCCCTTCTGGTCCAAATCAAAAATATTGACAACATAAATATCCGATACCGAACCATCATGGTTCAAGTTTACATAAACAACTTCCTGCTTTGGCGTATTTTCTTCTTCGGCTGCAAAAGCGGTCATCGGAGCCGACAGCAGCATACTGGCTGCCAGCATCACCGCCAGCGCTTTCTTCGAGAGATTTCTCATTGTACTGCTACCTCCTGTTTTTCTTTCTGATTCTTGTTTTTCTTGTTTTGATGGTGGTGAGCTTTTCTTCCAATAAAGATTCTGTCCAGCAGGTACAGCATACCCGGTAGGACAAACAGGACAATCAGCATCGAGAAGATGGTGCCGATTCCTAAGAATTTACCCAGTTGAGCCAACAGCCCGTGGGTAGAGATGTAACCCATCAGGAAGCCGACCACTGTCATAACGCTGCCCGATGTCAGGATGGAAACGGTGACTGCCGAGATGGTTTCCACAATCGACTCTTTTTTGTCCATCGTCTGTCTGCACTCGCGGTACCGGTCGGTCAGCAGAATCGCATAGTCGACCGTTGCACCCAGCTGAACCGAGCTGATGATGAGGTAGGAAATATAGAAGACAGTATTTCCCTGGAAATATGGAACCGCCAAGTTCAGCCAGATGGCGGTCTCGATGCTCAGCACCAGGATAACCGGCAGGGAAATCGACTTCATCAGCATGAGCAGCACCAGGAATACGGCGCCGATTGCCAAGGCATTGACCTTGAGCATATCGTCGGTGATGGTATCCATCAAATCGTAGGTGCTGACGCCTTCGCCTGCCAGATAGTAGCTGCCCGGGTAGTAGCTGTCTGCAATCGAACGAATCTGTTCCACCAGCTGGAAGGTCTGTTTGCCTTCATAGTCGGTGTCCAGCGAGATGACCATGCGGCTGTAATTGGGCGAACGAAGCTTTGCAAGGGTATCCGCATCCAGATATTCCAACGGAATCTCAGCTCCGGCTGCATCCACATAGGAGATGATGCTGGTCACCTGCGGCAGCTCGTGCAGACTGTCCGAAAGCTCCTTTTCGGTTGCGGTGCTGTTGTTCGGAACCATCAGCACATAGGTGTCGTTCTGCCCAAATACCTCCTCGATTTCGGCAGTATCTGCACCCAGCTGTGTCTGCACACCAAAGATGTGGCTGGCTCCGTAGTAGTAATCGTTTTGGTTGGATGCCAGGTAAGCCGGAATAAAGATTACTAAAAATACACAGACCATTGGAATCATCAACCGGCGCACCAGCTTGCCCAAGCCACGACAGGAGGGAACCAGCTCGCGATGGCGGGTTTTATCCAACAGGCGATAGGTCACCAGAATCAAATCCGGCATAAAGACAAAGACGGTAATCAAGCTCAGTGCAACGCCCTTTGCCAGTGCCAGTCCAAGGTCAGGTCCGATGCGGAACTGCATCAGCACCAACGCCAAAAATCCGATAACGGTGGTCAAACCACTGGAAAGGATGGAGGTGGTGGATTTCATCAGGGCATCCACCATTGCCGATTTTGCATCCGGGTTTTCCAGTCTGCATTCCTCAAAACGGTGAATCAAAAAGACCGAATAATCCAGAGAAACTGCCAGCTGGAGGATATTGCCTGCTGCATTGGTAACAAAGGAAATCCTTCCGAAAATCAGGTTGGTGCCGCTGTTGATGGCGATTGCTACCCCCAGTCCGCCCAGTACAATCAGCGGCTCAATCCAGGACGGGGTGGTAATCAAGAGAACAATCAGAACAAACAGCACGGCGAAAGCGGAAATCATCATAACCTCTTTAACGGTGCTGGTGGTTGCAACTGCGGTGGAAACCGCGCTGCCGGTCATCGCATTGTCTTCTCCAATCAGTGCGCGAATATCTTCTACTGCCTGAATCCTCTTGTTTTCATCAATCGTCACGGTAAACAGCGCTGCATTGTCCTTGTAATAGGTCTCCAAGGTATCCCGGTCGATGGTATTCAGCGGCACATGAATATCCGCCGCATCATCCAACCAGGTCACCTCGCTCACACCATCTACCTGTTTGAGTTTTTCTTTATACTCCAACGCCTGCGGTATCGTCAGGTCGTTGATCATCACCCTGGCGTTTGGAATCCCACCTTCAAACTCTTCCTCCATCACATCCAGTGCAACGGTGGAGGGCGCATCCTCCGGCAGGTAATCGTTGATGTCATAATCGACCGCTACCAAATCCTTCATAAAAATACTCAGTACGGTCAACACCAGAAATGCGGTCAGCACTGTCTTGGTATGCTCAACGATCCACTCGTAAAATTTTCTCATTGCGTGTTCTCCTCTCTCAGAGGACGTCCGGTCCCGTTGAGTGCAAAATGGTTCTGTTTGCTTTGCAGCTCCAGGTGCAGCTGATTGCTGTTCACGCTTCCTTGCGCTGTATACTCGATCGTCCTCATAAAGGTGATGATTTTTCCATACAGGTCACAACTCCCGTCGCTCATCACCCTGCCGTAAAACGGCTCCTGATGTCCCAACAGACGCAGCCATCCGTCTGCCTGCTCCCCACTGATATGCATTTTCATCGTTCCGCGTCGGATTCCCAACGGGGTGGACAGCGCGACATCATACAGATATTCGGGCATTCCCTTCCACTTCTTTCCTGTCTTTCCCACTTCTTTTCCAAACGGTTACCCATTCAGCTTGCGGCAAAATTCTGTCAGCGCCAGCGCCGTCCGGTCGATTCCAAGGGAAGCGCTGTTGATACAAACATCATAGTTGCTGATGCTTCCCCAGCTGCGTCCGGTGTGATGGTTGTAATAATCTCTGCGCTGTGCATCGGTCTTTTTAATCAGCGAACTCATCGCTTTGGCATCCATGCCGGTCAGGGCACATTTTCTTTCGACTCTTTTTTCAAATGGCGCTGCTACAAACAAGCTGATGTGTTCCACATGATTCTTGCGCAGCACCTCGTCTGCACACCTTCCGACAAAAATGCAGTTGCCCTTTTGCGCCTGTTCCAAAATCAATCTGCTTTGCAGGATGAACAGGATTTCGTTGGCTGGTTTTCCGCGCAGCTCCTTGTCGTTCTGGTCGTACCAGACACGGTGCAGCCAGGGATTTGCCTTCTTTTCATCCACCGCTGCCAGTTTTTCTGCCGGCAGGCTGCTTTGTTCGATTGCCCGATCCAGCAATTCCTTATCCCAAAAATCAATCTGCAAATTTTGTGCCAAACGTTTTGCAATCTCATGTCCGCCACTTCCAAATTCTCTTCCTACGCAGATGATCATCTTTTTTTCCTCCTTTTGGTTTTGTTCTATCCAGTATTTTATCCCCCACCTGACCATAAAACTATGGTCAAATCGTCCGTTTTGTGGAATTTTGGACACTTGGGGCAATTTGTTGGTCTGTCCTCGGCAACTTTCCCCTTGCCCTTACTGCACAGTCCTGTATAATATTCTTGTGGAGGAAAAAGTTATGAAACAAGATCAAAAAACGCTCAACACCAAAAAAGCCCTGGCTGCTTCTCTAAAAAAATTTATGAAGCAAAAGCCACTTTCCAAAATCACCGTCAGCCAACTGATTTCCGATTGTAATGTCAATCGCAAAACCTTCTATTATCATTTTGAAGACATCTATGACCTGCTGAAGTGGACCCTGGAGGAGGAAGCCATCGAGGTAGTCAAACAGTACGATCTTCTGGTGGACTACCAGGAGGTCATCACCTTTGTCATGGATTATGTGGAGGAAAACCAGCACATCCTCAACTGTGCCTACGATTCGCTGGGCAGGGAGGGGATGAAGCGGTTCTTATACGCTGACTTCATCGGTATCCTTTCCACCTTGATTGAGGGCATCGAGCAGCAGGAAAACATCCACGCAGATGCGGAATTTAAACAGTTTTTGTGCGAGTTTTATACAGAGGCGCTCAGCGGTATCCTCATCAGCTGGTTCCACGACTCGAAAGGTCGCGACCGCGACAAAACCATTCAAGATATTCTGTTGATTTTAAGGGCATCTCTTCCGAATGTCCTTCGTGCTTCCCAACAGCTGTGTGAGTCGTCTTCCAATCAGTCCTCTATATTTTGTTAATATTAAAATTCAAATCTTGCCCCAACAAACCTTACGGTCTTATTTCTACGTTTGCAAGCCTCTTTTTTATTTTGTCTTCCCTTTAATTTATTGTTGTTAATGAATATCTTTTTCTTATTTTATTAAATATTTTTATGCAATTTATATAGCAAACTGCCATCTTTCTGTACAAAATAAAGTGTTTTCTTTATTGCTTTGGATATTTTCTCTGATAAACAGCGCTTATTTTTGCATAAATAAATTTTTGACCCTTAATTTTTAGATATATCGTCATCTTGACATTCGTTTACTAATCATATATCCTTGATTTAACAGAAGAGAATCTAATGATTCTTCTGTCAGAGCAGTCATTTCTGCCGTTTTGTAAGGAGGGGGTCGTCTTGGAAAAAAAGGAGTCTGTTTCCAAAATCTTAGGTTTAGTTACTATGTATAATCAAAAGCTTTCCCAGTATGTCAAGGATTACCGCAACTACGGTACACCACAAAAGCTGCGCTCCGATCAAATCCATTTGATTTGCCACATCGGACGCAACCCCAAGTGTAACCTGCGCTATCTTGCCGAAGCGACCGGTGCCTGCTTTCCAACTGTTTCTTTGCAGGTAGACCGATTGCGCAATATCGGACTGGTCACCAAAACCTGTTCTTCTGCTAACCAGCGAGAAATCGAAATCGCACTGACCGAAGACGGCGCCGCAGCTTTTGCCTATCATCAAAAGCTGGATGCGGACTACTTTGCCAAAGCCTCCGCCTGTCTGGAAGAATACACCGAGGAGGAATTGGTTACCATCCGTAAGTTTGTAAATCAAATGCTGGAGACTGATTATTTTAAATAAAAAAACAATCCTGCTTCAAAAAACAGGATTGCCCAAAAGAAAAGCGGCTGCGATGGTTTCGCAGCCGCTTTTGTGTTGTCTTCTTATTTCATGGTGTCGCGGATGACACGATACATATTGTCGTAGGTCAGTTTGTCCAGCTCGCTGGATGTAAAGCCTTCCTTGTGCAGGCGGTCAATCAACAGCGGAACCTTGTCCACCGAGTCGATCTCCAAATCGCCGCGGATGCCGTCCAAGTCACCGCCCAAAGCCATACACTCGATACCGCCGACCTGATACATATGTTTCATGTGGCGAACCATATCGTCGATGCGGCTGGTGTGGGAGTGGATGTCCGGCGAGATAAATCCTGCCGAGAAGTTGACACCGATTGCGCCGCCGCATTCTGCGATAGCACGAATCATCTCATCGGTCAGGTTGCGGGAATGTGGGGTCAGGGCACGGCAGTCGGAATGGGAAGCCACAAACGGTTTGTGGTTTTCCTTGCAGATGCGCACAACATCCCAGAAGCCGCCGTCGGACAGATGGGAAACGTCGGCAATGATGCCCATGCGGTTCATCGCATCAATCATCTCGCAGCCAAAGGGTTTAAGCGGCAGTGCCATCTTTTCCGGGTCAAAGGAATTTGGATAGCCCAGGCAGTTTTCATGGTTCCAGGTAATAGAAATCAGACGGATTCCCATTTTGTACATCTTTTCCAGACCTGCCAGCGTGCCGTTGATTCCGTTTCCATCCTCTGCGGTCAGGAAGCAGGAAATCTTGCCTTCCTTTTCGTTGCGGAGCATATCGTCCAGGTTGCCTGCAAAGGCAGCATAATCGCTGTATTTTTCCAGATTTTTATAGAAGCATCCCGACAGTGCATCCATAAAGTCGGCATCACTTGGTTTTTTCATTCCCTTTGCCAGAAAACTTTCCTCCGGCATCAGGCACATTGCATAAAACTGCGCGGTAAAGCCGGCTGCCTTCAGGCGCTTAAAGTCTACCGCTTTATTGTTTTCGTACAGGTCGATCTCTTCCCCGTATCCTGTTCCCAGCAGTGTGTCGCAGTGCATATCGATCATTTTCAAGACAAATCCCTCCAAAGCAATATAATTTTGTCTAAAAACATTTTACGCTTAACATTCCTTTTAGTCAATAGTTAATAAAAATTTTGTTTTTGTTCAACTTTTTTAAAAAAGCTTTTGTTTTTTATCAAAACTGTTTAAAAAACCAAATGTATCTGCTTTATTCTTTCATTTTCAAATGTAAATTTTACGACAGTAGAGAAAATATTCATCTGTTTTTCAAGAATATAATATCCCTTACAAGGAATTTTTAGCAAAGCGGCTCTCCCAAATCCAGACTGCGAATCCTGCGTCGTAACGGCAGAACGCTGGCTGCCGACACATTGAATCCATC
>FR880255.1:49758-54336 GCA_000435195.1 Clostridium sp. CAG:169
GGCTGCCGACACATTGAATCCATCCACGCCGGTTCGGATAAACCAGCCTAACATCCGCTCATCGTCCGCCATGTCTCCGCTGACCGTCACCTTGATTCCCGCCGTGTGTGCAGCATCAATCACCATTTCAATCATCCGCATCACCGCCGGGTGCCGGGTGTTGTAGTAGCTGTTCACCCGTGGATTCTGTCGGTCCACCGCCAGCGCGTACTGCACCAGGTCGTTGGTATCAATGTGGAAAAAATCAACCTTTTCTGCAAGCTCCCGACTTAGAATCACGGAGGCAGGTGTTTCGATGACCAGTCCAATGCGTACCTGCGGGTCAAATTCCATCTTATCCCGCTTCAATGATTCTCTTGCAGCCTGTAAATGCCGCAAAATTTCCTCCAGCTGCTCTACACTATCCACCATCGGGAACAGGATGCTGACCGGACCATAGCAGGCTGCCCGATAGATTGCCCGCAGCTGGGTCTGAAACATCTGCGGCATGGCAAGGCAGATGCGGATAGAGCGAAATCCGAGGGATGGGTTCATCTCCGGTTTGTTCTTCGGCAGCTCGGTCAGCTTGCGTGCGCCAAAGTCCAGTGTGCGGATGACCGTCCGTTTTCCCTTCATCTGCCGGATGACCTCGCGATAGGCGCTCACCTGCTCCTCTTCGCCGGGCAGTCCATCCCGTTTCAAGTAAAGGAATTCGCTGCGCATCAGTCCCAATCCGTCCGCATCACTGCGGATGACCTGCTCGATGTCCAGCGGCTCGGTGATGCTGGCAAAAATTTTCACCTCTCTACCGTCAATGGTGCGGTTGGGCTTTCCAATCAGATGATTAAGTCCCTGTAGCCGCTCCTGCTCTCTGCGCTGCTTCTCTTCCAATCGGTGCAAAGTAGCCGGGTCCGGGTCGATGTACAGTCTGCCGGTGTAGGTGTCCACCGCTGCCAACAGTCCCTGGCAGCTGCGGTCCAAGCCTTCTCCCACGCCCAGCAGATACGGAATGTTGCGGTCACGGGTGATAATCGCTGCATGGGAATTTTCTGAGCCGGATTTGGTCACAAATGCTAAAACCTTATCACGCGGCAGCTGGATGACCTCGCTGGGCACCAGCTCATCGGATGCCAGGATGGACGGGTATTCCGGCACAAACAGCTCCACCTTCCCATAGGTCAGGTTGCTGATTAAGCGATGCGCCACATCTTGGACATCGATTGCCCGCTGCTGCAAATATGGGTCGGGGATGGAGGAAAACATCCTGTAAAAGGTTTCGGCTGCCTGCTGCACGGCATATTCTGCGCCGGTGTGCTGATTTTTGATTAACTCCAACACATAGCCGTTAAAATCCTGGTCCTCCAACAATAGATGGTGCGCCTGAAAAATCGCCGCATTCTCGCTGGAAATTTCCCGCAGCGCCAACTTGTGAAGGGTCTGCACCTGCATCACCGCCTGCTCTTTTGCCTGCCGGTAACGCTGCACCTGGGTCTGTGTGTCCTCTTGTGTCTGTTTTTCAACATGAAACAGCTGCCTCTCATAAAAGACCAGCTTCCCCACTGCGATACCTTTGTGTACTCCTGTTCCTTTTAAGGATAACATCTGTCCGCCTCCCCTCTGTTTGATGTACCTTCATTAAACCTCTTTTTTTACAAAACCGCAAGCGTTTTAGGCATTTTTGTAAAAACAGTTCATCTTATCCTTTCGTTTTTTAGCTATATTTCCCCGCATTTAGCTATTTGTATAAAATATTTTCCTCTTGCTTTTTATTTCTTATCCAAAATCCAACAAAATGAACTGTGTCTCCATTTGCTTTGCGTTAGCTATTGACAACTTTTTTTCCAAGGATTAAAATGTAAGCATAGGCTAACAACTGTATATATCCTATTTTCCTGATAGAGAAAGAGGAGGAATTGTTCTTATGACATTGGACTGTCTGAAACCCGGACAGAGCGGCGTAATCTCTGTTGTCGGCGGTCAGGGCGCACTGCGCAGAAGGCTGCTGGACATGGGTCTGACCCCCAAAACAAAGGTGAGTGTCCGCAAGGTCGCACCGATGGGTGACCCCATCGAGCTGTACCTGCGCGGCTATGTCCTGACCATCCGCGCGGAGGATGCTGCCAACATCGAAATCGGGGAGGTAACACAATGAGTCATCTTCTTGCCCTTGCCGGCAACCAGAACTGTGGAAAAACCACCCTCTTTAATGCGCTGACCGGCAGCAACCAGCACGTCGGAAACTTTCCGGGCGTAACGGTTGAAAAAAAAGAAGGCAGCATCAAAAAGTATAAGGATGCAGTTCTGGTGGACCTGCCCGGCATCTATTCCCTCTCGCCGTACACCTCCGAGGAGGTGGTCACCCGAGATTTTCTGGTCAAAGACCGCCCCGATGCCATCATCAACATCGTCGATGCCACCAACCTGGAACGCAACCTGTATCTGACCCTTCAGCTGATGGAGCTGAACATCCCGATGATCCTTGCGCTGAACATGATGGACGAGGTACGCGCCAGCGGCAACACTATCCACGTCAAAAAGCTGTCGCAGGAGCTGGGCATCCCGGTCATTCCAATCTCTGCTGCCAAAGGCGAGGGCATCTCGGACCTGCTGGACACCGTAATCAAAACTCTCAAGGGTGACAAAGCACTGCCGCGGCTGGATTTCTGCAAGGGAGAAGTGCACCGCGCCATCCACTCGATTGCCCACATCATCGAGGACCACGCACAGGCTGCCGGTTATCCCATCCGCTTTGCTGCCACCAAGCTGGTGGAGGGCGACGAACCAATGTTCAAAGCCCTGGATTTGGACAGCGGCGACATCCACATCATCGACCACATCGTCGAGCAGATGGAGCAGGATTTGGGCACCGACCGCGAAGCGGCTCTGGCAGATATGCGGTACAGCTACATCGAGCAGCTGTGTGCGCAGTGCGTCGTCAAACATCAGGAAACCCGCGAACAGCTCCGCTCGGAGAAGATTGACCGGCTGCTGACCAGCAAATATCTGGGCATCCCGATTTTCCTGCTGATTATGATGCTGATTTTCTGGCTGACCTTCTCGGTGCTCGGCGCTCCTTTGCAGGATTTGCTCAGCGGCTGGATTGACAGCTTCACCGCCTTTTTGGAAGCCTTCCTGGTGCGCAATCAGGTCACACCGTGGCTGATTTCTCTTCTTATCAACGGCGTCTGCACCGGTGTCGGCAGCGTTCTTTCCTTCCTGCCCATCATCGTCCTGCTGTTCTTCTTCCTCTCTTTGCTGGAGGACAGCGGCTATATGGCAAGGGTTGCCTTTGTGATGGATAAGCTGCTGCGCAAAATCGGTCTGTCCGGTCGTTCCTTTGTTCCGATGCTCATTGGATTTGGATGCAGCGTTCCTGCTATCATGGCGACCCGCACCCTCTCCAGCGACCGCGATCGCAAAATGACCATCGTGCTGACCCCGTTCATGTCCTGCAGCGCCAAGCTGCCTATCTACGGCATGATTACCGCAGCCTTTTTCCCGGAGCATCCTGCCATCGTGATGGTTTCTCTGTATGTGCTGGGCATCGTGGTTGCCATCCTGTCCGGTCTGCTGCTGAAAAACACCATCTTTCAGGGCAACTCGGTCCCGTTTGTCATGGAACTGCCTGCCTACCGCCTGCCGGATGCCAAGAGCGTTCTGCTTCATATGTGGGAAAAGGCGAAGGACTTTTTGCACAAGGCGTTCACCATCATCTTCATCGCCTCCATCGTCATCTGGTTCCTCCAGAGCTTTGACTGGCGGCTCAACATGGTCAGCGACAGTGCCAACAGCATCTTAGCCTCTGTCGGCTCGATCATTGCACCGCTCTTTACTCCTCTGGGCTTCAACGACTGGCGCGCTTCCACCGCTTTAATCACCGGATTCACCGCCAAGGAATCGGTCGTCAGCACCCTGACCATCCTGACCGGCGCTTCCAGCGATGCACAGCTGAGCGCCATGCTGACCCAGATCTTCACCCCACTCAGCGCCTTCAGCTTCCTGGCATTCACCATCCTGTATATGCCTTGCGTGGCTGCTTTTGCCGCTTCTAAAAGAGAACTGGGCTCCATGAAGCAGGCGCTGCTCACCGCCGGATACCAAACATTGGTCGCTTACATCGTCGGCACCCTCATCTATCAGGTCGGTTCGCTGATCCTGTAAGGAGCTGATTCTCCTATCGTATTCTTAACCCACCTGCTGCATACCGTTTGGCATCAGCAGGTGGGTTTTTGCAACCGGTGGTGCTCTTTCATTTTTGCGCAAACCTTTTCTTTTATCCCAATCGGCATTTTTCCAGATGGATGTATCCTCTTCTTTTGGGTAGACGGGCAGAAGCTCTTCTCTGGATGCTATCTCAAGCTCCGAAAGAAAAATAAAAAAAACCAAAGCGACAGGTCGAAGTTTCTGCCTGTTGCTTTGGTTTTTTATTCGCCTGATACGGCACTTATCCCAGCGCCACATCCAGCACCATCATCAGCAAAAATCCACCCATTACGCCGAGAGTGCCGACGTTGGAATGTTCTCCCAGATGCGCCTCTGGGATCAGCTCCTCCACCACAACGTACATCATTGCACCCGCTGCAAAGCTGAGCAGCCAGG
>FR880256.1:0-1536 GCA_000435195.1 Clostridium sp. CAG:169
GGATACCTCCCCATGTAAAAAGAGGGGTGTGGGGAAACCTCCCCGCAAAACCATGTAAAAAGAAAATGCGGGGATTCCTCCCCGCAAAAAGATTATTGAGGCATCTCCAAAAACCCGCTGTACAGCTCCCCTTTTTTAAAGCCGGTCTGCCGTGCAACATCCTTGGCAGCCTTGGAAAGCGGCTCCCCGCGCTCCACCAGCGCCTGCACCAGCGCAAGCGCCTGCGCAAAATCAAGCTTCTGCTCCTCCTTGGCACCCTGCACCACCAGCACAAACTCGCCGCGCGGCTCTCGCTGGGTGTACAGCTCCACCGCCTGTGACAGGGTGGTGCGGATGACCTCCTCGTACACCTTGGTCAGCTCCCGCGCCAGGGTGATTTTGCGCTCGCCCAGCACCTGATACATCGCATTCAGTGTGTCGCACAGCTTGTGCGGCGCTTCGTAGAAGATGATGGTGCGCCGCTCGAGCTTTAATTCCTCCAGCCGCTCTCTGCGCGCGTTTGCCTGCGGCTGTAAAAATCCCTCGAATACAAACTTGCCGGTGTCCAAGCCCGACAGGGCAAGGGCGCTGACCGCCGCGCTCGGTCCTGGGATGACCTTGGTGTCGATGCCGTTCTCGGCGCACAGCCGCACCAGGTCCTCTCCCGGGTCGGAGATGCAGGGCATACCGGCATCGGTCACGATGGCACAGCTTTCGCCGTTTTGCAGCCGCCTGATAATCTGCGGTCCCACCTCGCGGGCGTTGTGCTCGTGGTAGCTAACCATCGGTTTTTTAATTTCAAAGTGGTTGAGCAGCTTGAGGCTGACCCGGGTGTCCTCCGCAGCGATAAAATCCACCTGCTGCAAGGTGCGCACCGCGCGCACGCTCATGTCCTCCAGGTTGCCGATGGGCGTACCCACCACATACAGTGTAGCTGACAAAATGTTCCCTCATTTCCTATTCTTTCGGCTGCGGCTGACGGTAGATGCGGCGCAGCTCCGGCGAAAAATCGCCCTGCTCGTCCTGAATCAGCAGCGGCGCTTCCACCTTCAAAAAGCGGTTGCCGCCCTTGCGTCCCTCCGCCAAAAACAGCCAGGGAGCGGTGTCCCCGCGCTTTTGCACAAATCGCACCCGCTTTGGCTCGATTTTATGGCGGCGCATCGCCTCCAGCACATCCAGCAGCCGCTCCGGTCGCTGGCAGATGCACAGCCGTCCGCCAAATTGCAGCAGCTTTGCTGCGGCGGCGCACACGTCGTCGATGGAGCACATCGTTTCATGCCGGGCGATGATGTCGCTGTCGCTGCTGCTTAAAATACCATGCTCCGCCTTTTTGTAGGGCGGGTTGCAGGTGACCAGGTCAAAGCTGCCAAAGGGCAGCTTTTCCTTTAAGGCAGCAAGGTCGGACAAATCCGCCTGCACCGCCTGCATCCGCTGCCCTAAATCCGATTGCTCGATGGTAAAGCGCAGCTGCTCAACAGCCAGCGGCTGAATGTCCACCCCATATGCCATCTTCGGTCCCTGCTGCCGGTCGCGGAACCACAGCAGCGGGATGATGCC
>FR880256.1:1584-5690 GCA_000435195.1 Clostridium sp. CAG:169
TCGCAGGCAAGGTCCTTGCGGCGCACCGCTGCAAAATCGGACAGCAAAAAGGCATCGGTGCCAAAGCGGTGGTCTCGGGTGATGCACACAGAAAGGTCGGGAGCCAACTGCTCCATCGTATAGTGAAAATCCGGCATAGCTACACCCTCTGCATCGACGGGATGACAAATCCGTCCACCAGCTTGTCCAGATACTGGAAGGATTTTCCCGTGCCGATGGCGACGCAGTTGACCGGGTCCTCTGCGATGACGGTGTGGATGCGGGTGTGCTTTTCCAGCAGCGGCGCGATGCCGTGCAGCAGGCTGCCGCCGCCGGTCAGGGTGATGCCGTTGGTGTGGATGTCGCCGACCAGCTCCGGCGGGGTCCTTTCGATGACCTCCTTGACCGCAGTGATGATCTGCTCCACCTCTTTGATAACGCAGTCGTACAGCATCGAGCGGCTGATTTCAATGTTGCAGGGCAGACCGGTGGTCAGATTTCTTCCCTTGACCGGTGCGCTGATGTCCTCGCCCTCCTCCCAGCAGACGCTGGCGACCTGGCGTTTGATCTGATCCGCCATCTTTTCGCCGATGAGCACGCCGTGGCTGTTGCGGACATAGCGGACGATGGCATCGTTGATGGTGTCACCTGCAATTTTGATTGACTTTTTGTTGACGATGCCGTTTAAGGAAAGGACGGCAATGTCGGTGGTGCCGCCGCCGATGTCCACAATCAGGTTGCCGTTTGGCTTTTCAATGTCGATCTGTGCGCCGATAGCAGCGGCAACCGGCTCCTCGATCAGATAGACCTTGCGGGCACCCGATGCGATGGCAACGTCGATGACCGCGTTCGATTCCACATTGGTGATGCCCGACGGAACGCACATGGCAATGCGCGGCTTGATCAGGCTGTCCTTACAGATTTTTTTGATAAAGTGTTTGACCATCTCTTCGGTCATTTTGTAATTGCAGACCACGCCCTTGGAAAGCGGGCGAATTGCCTGGATGTGAGAAGGTGTTTTGCCGATCATCTCATACGCTTCCTGACCGACGCTGATGACCGAATCGGTCTTTAAGTTGACAGCGATAACCGAAGGCTCGCTCAGTACGACCCCTTCACCGCCGATGTATACGATGACCGTGGCAGTTCCCAAATCAATTCCTACGTCCACACGGCACCATCCTTTTCTTTTATAATTTGAGTCTTTTATCGTCGAGGCTGCGGGCAAAAAACGCAGCCCTTTCCGGTTGATGATTTGCGATTTATATTATATAGGAAACAACCACCGCTTTGCAATAGCTTTGCACCTTTAAGCTGCAAATTATTCGCTCACCTGCTCGAGCAGCATCTCCTTGAGATTGGTGTAGCGCACCGTCTTGCGGTCGTTTGCAACCATCTCCTCGATGGCGCGCGGCTGACCGAGAATAATCAGCCGCTCCTTGGCGCGGGTGACTGCGGTATACAGCAGGTTGCGGTAGTGCATCTTGCTCTTGCTGCCGGTGATGGGCATGACCACCGCATCAAACTCGCTGCCCTGACTCTTGTGAACGGTGATGGCGTAGGCAAGCTCCAGCTCGGGAGCCATCTCGAACAGGTACTCCGCCAGCCGGTCGTCAAAGCGCACCTGCATCGTTTTGGAGGGTCGGTCGATCGTCTCAATAAAGCCGATGTCCCCGTTGTAGACACCCATTCCCTCCTCGCCGTTCTCCTTCTGCCAGAGGATGTCGTAGTTGTTTTTAATCTGCATCACCTTGTCCCCCACCCGAAAGGTGCGACCGTTGTTTTCAAACTGCGCCTTCTCGGGAGACGGTGGATTGAGCGCCTCCTGCAAGCTCTGGTTGAGGGCGTTTGCGCCCACCGCTCCCACGCGGGTTGGCACAATCACCTGAATGTCCGCCGTAGGGGAATACCCGTAGCTTTTGGGCAGACGGGCAGCCACCAGGTCGATGACGGTCGAACGCACCTGATTGGGACTTTCCCGCCGCAGGAAGAAAAAGTCGCTGTCGTGCCGCTTGAGGTCCGGCATCTGTCCGCTGACGATGGCGTGGGCGTTGGTAACAATCAGGCTCTTCTGCGCCTGCCGGAAGATTTCGGTCAGACGCACCTGCGGCACCTTTTCCGATTGAATCAGGTCTCGCAGCACATTGCCCGGACCGACCGACGGCAGCTGGTCGCTGTCGCCCACCAGAATCAAACGGCAGTTCATCTTCAGCGCACAAATCAGCGAGCGCATCAACGGGATGTCCACCATCGAAGTTTCGTCCACGATGACCGCATCGGCAGTCAGCGGGTTCTTTTCGTTTCGCTTAAATTGCAGCGAGGTCGGGTTGGCAAAATCCACCTCCAACAGCCGGTGGATGGTCTTTGCCTCCCTGCCGGTCACTTCGGACATCCGCTTGGCAGCTCGTCCGGTCGGCGCACACAGACTGACCTTCAACCCTGCCTCCTCCAGCAGGTCGATGATGGCGTTGATGGTGGTGGTCTTTCCGGTACCGGGACCGCCGGTCAGGATGAACAGCCGGTAGGTCAGCGCCTGCAAGATTGCTTCCCGCTGTAAAGCGGCATACTGAATACCGCCCGACTGTTCCAGCTGCTCCAGCTTCTGCTCGGCTTGCGGGATCGGGTCTGCGCCGGCAGCCAGCAAAAACCGCACCCGTGAGGCAATAAATCGCTCTGCCTCCAGATATTCGGAAAGGTAGCAGTAGTCCCTGCCGTTGACATCCACCACCAAAACCTCCCGGCGGCGCAGCAGCTCCTCCAGCCCTTTTTCCACCATGATGCAGCTCTGGTCGAGCAGACGCTCGGCGGTGGGCAGCAGCTTGTCGACCGGCAGGCAGGTATGTCCGTTGTAGAGATTGTGCCGCAGCACGAATTGCAGGGCAGCCTCAATGCGGTAGCTGCTGTCCGGCGGGATATTCAGCTTGCGGGCAATCATCTCGCAGCTGTCAAAATCCATCCCAATCTCGTCGCAGCACAGCAAATAAGGATTTTCCTCTATCATCTTCTGCGACAGGGTCCCCCAGCGTTTCCAGATGGCGACCGAGGTGGAGGAGCTGACCCCAAACTGGGACAAAAACAGCATGACCGCCCGCATCCCAAACATCCGGCTCAGCTCGGTGCGCAGCTTTTCACATTTTGCCTCGGTGATACCCTTGACCTCCCGCAAGCGCTCCGGCTCATGCTCCAAAACCTGTAAAGTGTCGTTGCCAAACTGCGCCACCATGCGGGAGGCCAGCACCGGACCGATGCCCTTGATGGCTCCCGAGGACAGGTAACGCAAAATCGCGCTCGCACTGGCAGGCAGCCGCTGTTGGGCTACCACTGCTTTAAACTGGGTGCCATAGTTGGGATGGGTGCGAAAGCTGCCGTGCAAGGTCAGCATCTCCCCTTCTCCCACCGAAGTCAGCTCGCCGACCACAGTGACCAGCTCGCCGTCGTGGTCCAACTCCAGGACCGCAAATCCGCTCTCTTCATTTTTATAGACCACCGTTTCCACAGTGCCGGACAGTTCCACCAGATTTTCCTTCTGCATACCTCTCCCTTTTCCTTCCACCACCTTTACTTATAGACAGGCGGCGTTTTTCACAGACCTTTTGTTTGCTTTCTAGTATACTCCATCCTGTGTCTCTTTGCAAATACGCGCAAACTCCTGCTGGGTGCAAAAATGCAGCCGTCGGTGCTGCGCACACGCTCCGCGGCACAACGCTGCGCTCTCCTCATCCAGCCCGCAGTCGATGACAAAGGCAAGGCAGCTTTCCGGGCTCCAGGCAGCCACCTGCTCAAAATAATCCAAAACTGTCTGCGGGTCGTTCAATCTGCCGGACACAGGCAGCACCGAAAAGCTGGCAGGTCTTTTTTTCGGGCGACGCGACCAAAGGCAGATCATCTCCCCCAGCTGAACCAGACCCAGGATTGCCAGCAGCATCAGAACCCATTGAACCAAAACTTCCATCGTTTTCCTCTCCTTTCTTCGGAATCGGTCTGCTCCATCCTATGCAAAACAAAGGGTTTTGGCTCCTATCCTTTGCCAAAAAGCTGCCGCAATCAAAAAAATCCCGCGTCCTAAAAACAGGACGCGGGTGCATACAGAAAAGCTTATCTCTTTTTCAGTGCTACCAATCCGATGC
>FR880256.1:5742-8351 GCA_000435195.1 Clostridium sp. CAG:169
CCAACGAAATCCTCGGCGCCGGTGTCCGGGTTGACCTTCTGCTCCGCCCAGCCGGTTGGTTCGGCAGGCAGCTCCGGTTCATCTGCAATCGGCTCTTCCTCTTCGGTGCCGACCTCATCGGTGGAAAGCACATAGTTTCCCAGTGCAAAAGCGTTGACGCTCATGGCAAGAATCATAGAAGCAGCCAGAGCAAGGGTAAGCAGTTTTTTCATGGCAAATACCTCCCATAATTTTTGTTTATTATGAACATCAAAGAAGGGGGATCAAGCTTGTTCCAAAGCCTGTTTCAAATCCTCGATGATGTCATCGACGTGTTCAATGCCGACCGACAGACGGATCATGCCGGGATGGATGCCGGCAGCCACCAGCTGCTCATCGGTCAGCTGACGGTGGGTCGAGCTTGCCGGGTGCAGCACCAAGGTGCGGACATCGGCAACATGAACCACCAGCGAAGCCAGCTTCAGGCTGTCGATAAAGCGCACAGCCGCCTCCCTGCCGCCTGTCAGCGAGAAGGAGATGACGCCGCTGCATCCGTTCGGCAGATACTTCTGTGCCAGCTGATGATATGGATTCTCTGCCAGCGTCGGGTAGTTGACCGATTCCACCTTGCTGTGCTGCTGCAAAAAGCGAGCGACCTGATCGGCATTCTGACAGTGGCGCTCCATCCGCAGGTGCAGCGTTTCCAGCCCATGATTGAGCAAAAAGGCAGCCTGCGCAGAAGGGTAACAGCCCAGGTCGCGCATCAGCTGCACGCGCGCCTTGGTGATATAGGCAGCCCGACCAAAATCGCGGGTGTACACCACGCCGTGATAAGACTGGTCCGGCTCGGTAAATTCGGGGAAGTTTCCATTGGTCCAGTCAAAATTGCCGTTGTCCACAATGACACCGCCCAGCTGGGTGGCGTGACCGTCCATATATTTGGTGGTGGAATGGACCACGATGTCCGCTCCATACTCAAAAGGACGGCAGAGGACCGGAGTGGCAAAGGTGTTGTCAACAATCAGCGGGATACCGCGCGAATGAGCAACCCTTGCCATCTTTTCGATGTCCAGCACTGCGATGGCAGGATTGGCAATCGTTTCGGCAAAAACCGCTTTGGTATTCGGCTGAATCTGGCTGCACAGTGTCTGCTCGTCGGCATCGGCATCCACAAAGGAAACCTCGATACCAAAACGCTTGAGGGTCACGGCAAACAGATTGATGGTGCCGCCGTAGATGGTGGAAGCACACAGGATGTGGTCGCCGGCACGCAGGATGTTCAAAATACAAATCAGGGTGGCTGCCTGTCCCGAGGTGGTGCACAGCGCACCCACGCCGCCCTCCAGCGCAGCAATCTTTTCCTCCACTGCCGCTACGGTCGGGTTGGAAATGCGGGAATACATATGTCCATCGTCGGTCAGGTCAAACAGCTTCGCGACCTGCGCGGTGGACTCATATTTATAGGTAGTGCTCTGATAAATCGGCAGAGTCAGCGGCTCTCCGTTGGCGGGTGTATAGCCCTCATGCAGGCACTTTGTTTCGATTTTCATGTCGATCATTCCTTTTGATTCGGATTTGTTTCACACAAAAGACGAAGCCTCGGCAGCCGATACAATCCCTATCCGCGCAGAAATCTCCTTCTTTTTTTCATTGTAGCACGTCAAAGTTTTTTTTGCAACACTACCAAAAAATCTTTTACAGATTTGTAAGGTACGGTAATTTTTGAAAAGACAAAGATTTCCAAGCGGGCGTTTCTTGCTTTTTACTTTGGATGGGTATATAATGAAGATATTTACGGGAAGTGTAAAAATACCAATGGGACGATAAGGAGGAATTCCGATGAAACGATGGATAGCAGCAACCGCAGCAGCTCTGATGGTCTGCACTGCAAGCGTAGCTGCAACAGCCGCGTCGGCCAATGCTGTATTTGATTTTCAAGACAAGGTTTTTTTGACGCTTCCGATGCAGCAGGAGGAAAGCATCTACCTTTCACTGAACACCGACTACGACCGTCAGCTTGCTCAGCTGGTCTATGAACAAACCGGACAAGAGGCCGACTGTTTTTATCGCTTTGATACCGCCGAGCAGGAACTTCTGCGCACCGCAACACTGTTTTTGCAGGCAGATGAAGACCAGCAGCTGTATGAACTGGATGAGAATGGACAGCTGGTTTTGGTAGAAGCCGACTATACCACAGGATACACCATCGGCAAGGATGGAGAGCGCCTAAATGGCTATTTGCTGCACACAAAGCATCTCGGCTGCTATGTTGTTACTGACTAACGGTTGATTCGCCGTAAAAAGTTGCCGGAAAATGTGTGACAACTGCCAAATCCGGTTGATTTTGCCGTGTGGCTGTGCTAAAATAAAACCGTATATAATGGAGATTTTGTAAATCTGTCCCATTTTTACCATTTTGAATATCCCAGCTGGTTTCGTTAGGAGAGTCAGCGGGTTTTCAGACTAAAAAAGGAGCGAGAATATTATGAACAAAAAAGTACTTTCCCTGGCAGTAGCAGCAATGCTGACCGTCAGTGCATCTGTAAGTGCAAGCGCAGGTTCTTGCCTGAAAGACGCTGTCAGCAGAGGCAACTCTTCTTCCCTGAAAGGTTCCGCTAGCAGAGACAACT
>FR880257.1 GCA_000435195.1 Clostridium sp. CAG:169
GCCTTTTCCGCTGAGCAAAAGAATTCGTTTCATAGGCAGCCTCCGATCGTTTTCAGAATGGCAGCAAACCGCTCCCTGTGCTGTGGGAAACGTTCTGCCGCGATTTCATTTTGTGCAAGCTGTTCTGCCAGCTTTGCGTCGTATGGGATGGTGTCCAGCACCGTCAGCCGATGCTCGGCACAGAAGCGTTCCAGCGGCTCATACGGCTGAGTCTGCTTATTGATGACCACGCCGCAGGGCTTGTGCAAAAGGCTCACCAGCTCGTATACCATCTGAAAATTGTGAAAGCCAAAGGCAGTCGGCTCCACCACCAGCACGCAGTAGTCTGCCGCCAGAACGGTTTCCATCACATTGCAGGCGCTTCCGGGCGGGCAATCCAGAATGGTGGTTCCCTCTGCCTGCTGCAAAGCCTGCCGAATCACCGGCACACCGGAGGCTTCCCCTTCGTTTAGGATGCCGCTCACCACCCGGATGGCGTTGTGCTTCCCTTGCTCCAAAATGCCGACCGGCTTTTGCGTTTCGCTCACCGCCTGTTCAGGGCAGACCAATCCGCACAACCCACAGCTGTGACATACCTCCGAAAAGACCATCGGCTTTTCCTTGATGTACATCAGCGCATGAAAGCGGCACGCCTGCACACACTGTTTGCAGCCGGTGCATTTTTGCGGGTCAAAGGCGGGCAGCAGGG
>FR880258.1:0-15676 GCA_000435195.1 Clostridium sp. CAG:169
CAGGGTCATATGTGCCAGAGGAGCCAGGTCGCCGGAAGCACCCAGAGAGCCTTTCTGCGGAACGACAGGAATGACACCCTTATTGAGCATATCCACCATCATCTGCACCAGCAGAGGACGAACGCCGGACACACCGCCGCACAAAGCGTTGGCACGCAGCAGCATCATACCGCGGACAACCTCTTCGGAATAAGGGTCACCGGTAGCGGTGCAGTGGCTGAGGATGAGGTTGGTGGACAGGGTGTTGGACATCTCTTCGGGAACAGCGACGCGGGCAAAATCACCAAAGCCGGTGGTGATGCCGTAAGCAACACGTTTTTCGCTGGCAATTTTTTCTGCCAGCTCACGGGAACGCTGCATCTGAGCCAGAGCCTGCTCGGAAACGCTTACCTTTGCGCCAAAACGTGCAACGGCAAGAAAGGTTTCGATGGTCAGGCTGTGACCGTCGATGACAACTTCATGGATGGTAGATGGATTCAAATTCATGTTACATTCACCCTTTTCTCAAAAATAAAAACAGTTTTTTCTTCTGCTGTACCGGTGTCCGTTTGACCGGATGTCTGTGCAGCAGACCCTTTAATATCAAGATAACAGACAAAGGGTACGCTGTCAAATAGAAAGGTGGATTCCATGAGAAAATTCTACAATTTTTTAAAATACTTCTCTGATTATATGTACAAAATGCCAGTGAATATTGACAAAGAAAGAATGAAATTATTTGACATTCTGATAATACATTAGCAGACTAAAGTAAATAAAAGAAGAGGGAAGCCAATGTTGCCAAACAAGCAGCTGTTGTGTGCTCAAGACAAAGTATTCGGGCAAATTGTTTAAAATATTCAACAATTTAAGTTGCAAATAAACAAAGACCTGTCTGGGGGATAAATCAATATGGATTTCAAGCGGTAAAACAAACAAATCGTATCTGTTGTTTTTGTGAAAGCCTACAACTATTATTGAAAATCGATAAAAAACCCATTTAAATAGACTTTTTTATTGACAATTAGCCGAAATGATGCTATCATTTTTTCAGACCTTATAAGATTCCGACAGGTTCTTATGAGGATTAAAATCGCAGTACAGCACCTGGAAACCGTTTGTTCGGATAAGGTTTAGCGGACTTTTCCACAAAAGCCGGAAGGTCCGTCGTTTAAAAAGAACGGTCCGTCGTTGGTACTGCGGCACAACAAAAGGAGAGATTTCCAATGAAAAAGATTCTTGCACTGATGTTGGCAGGATGCCTGGCACTGTCTATGGCAGCTTGCGGCGGCGAAAAACAGCCAGCAGCAGAAGAGAGCAAAACCGAAACTACCGAGCCTGCAGCTACCGAGGAGAAAAAAGCTGAGGACAAAGCCGGCGAAGACGCTAAGAAAGTCGAAGCAGAAGTACCGGCTGGCGGTAAAGTAGGCGTTTGCATCTACAAATTCGACGATGCCTTTATGACCACCTACCGTAACGCTCTTCAGGCAATGCTTGAGGGAAAAGGCTACGAAGTAACCGTTGTTGACGGCAACAACGACCAGGCAAAACAGACCGAGCAGGTAAACACCTTCATCACCCAGGGTGTTGACGCTCTGATCATCAACCCTGTTATGACCTCCGCAGCAGACACCATCATCGCTGCAGTTCAGCAGGCTGATGTTCCAACCGTACTGATCAACCGTGAGCCAACCGCAGAACAGATGGCTGCATACAACAAGCTGGTTTACGTTGGTTGTGATGCTGCACAGTCCGGTACCTTCCAGGGCGAAATCATTCTGGAAACCGAGAACAAGGGAGACATCAACGGCGACGGCAAAGTTTCTTACATCATGATTCAGGGCGACCCGGAGAACATCGATGCTCAGCTGCGTACCGAGTACTCTGTAAAAGCTCTGAAGGATGCAGGCATGGAAGTGGAAGAACTCGACCTGCAGCGTGGTGACTGGGACCGCAACAAAGGTCAGGAAATCGCACAGAACGACCTTGCAAAATTCGGCGATCAGATCGAAGTTGTATTCTGCAACAACGATGACATGGCAATCGGCGCTCTGCAGGCTATCCAGGCTGCTGGACGCACCGTTAACAAAGACATCTACCTGGTAGGTGTTGACGCTCTGGACGCTGCTCTGAACGAAGTTGTAAACGGCAACCTGACCGGTACCGTTCTCAACGATGCACAGAGCCAGGCAAGCCAGGCAGTAGCAAGCATGGAAGACCTGCTCGGCGGCAAGACCTTTGCTGAAGGCGAACAGTCCATCTATGTTGACTACGTAAAGGTTACCCCAGAAAACGCAAGCGAGTTTATCAAATAAGCACGTTTAGTCACTCAGGGTGCGTGTGCGTTGAACGCACACACACCCTTTTTTTAAAGATATGGTGAAATTGCACGCAATAGAAGGCGAATTTTCCGCACAGGCGGATGAATTACAACGCTGTTTCGGCTGATTTCAGAAGCGGGTATAGGTCAAATTCCGAAGGCGGCACCTGTTTCTGAAAGCAGCAGAACACAGCGGAGCAAGCAGAGAAGGGGGCAAGTGAATTGTCTGAATATCGTTTGGAAATGCGCGATGTTGTCAAGACTTTTCCGGGTGTAAAGGCGCTGGACCATGCGCAGTTGAAACTGCGTCCGGGTACGGTCCATGCACTGATGGGAGAAAACGGCGCAGGTAAGTCCACTCTGATGAAATGTATGTTCGGCATTTATCACATGGATGAAGGCGAGATTTATTACGAAGGGGAAAAAATCAAAATTTTAAACCCTCTGGATGCGCTGCATAAAGGAATCGCAATGGTACATCAGGAATTACAGCCGATTCCTGAGCGCAGCATCGGTGAAAACATTTATGTAGGGCGTTATCCTACTAAAAACTTTGGACCGCTCAAGGTCATCGACCACAACAAGATGTATGAGGATGCCGCAAGGGTGCTTAAAGAGGTACATCTGGACTTTGACCCAAAAGCAAAACTGGGTACACTGAGCGTTTCGCAGATGCAGCTGGTTGAAATTGCAAAGGCTGTTTCCGCTGACTGTAAGGTTTTGATTTTGGATGAGCCGACCTCGTCGCTGACCGCGGCAGAGGTAGAAGCACTGTTTACGATTGTAGACGAACTGCGCAGCAAGGGTGTTGCGATTGTATATATCAGCCATAAGATGGATGAAATCCTTCGTATCTCTGATGAAGTTACCATCATGCGAGATGGTCAGTACATCGGAACTTGGGCTGCAAAGGACCTGAACATCGATTTCATCATCACCAAGATGGTA
This sequence comes from Clostridium sp. CAG:169, assembly GCA_000435195.1. Lineage (GTDB taxonomy): Bacteria > Bacillota > Clostridia > Oscillospirales > Ruminococcaceae > Negativibacillus. Next base: position 3,248 of record FR880258.1, read on the forward strand.
GGTCGTGAGCTGACCAACCTCTATCCGAAGAGAGAGAACAAACCCGGCGAGGTCATTTTTGAGGTCGAGGATTTTACTTCCATCAACCCCAAGAGCTTCCGCAATGTCAGCTTCAATGTGCGCAAGGGAGAAATTCTCGGCGTAGCAGGTCTGGTAGGTGCGCAGCGTACCGAACTGATGGAAGGTCTGTTCGGCTTGCGCAGACACCAAAAGGGTCATGTGCGCTATGCCGGTCAGGAAATCAACATCAATCAGCCGGCAGACGCTATCAAGAGAGGCATTGCGATGCTGACCGAGGATCGCAGAGCGACCGGTATTTTGGGCGTGCTTTCCATTGCCGACAACGTCTCCATCGCATCGCTGGATAAGTATTTGATTGGCGGTATCCTGTTGGACGACAAGAAGGTTGAAAAGCTGGTGCAGGACAACGTTGCAAAGCTTTCCATCAAGACACCTTCCTCAAAGACGTTGATTCAGTCGCTGTCTGGCGGTAACCAGCAGAAGGTTTTGATCAGCCGCTGGCTTGCCAATGACCCGGATGTCTTTATTCTGGATGAGCCGACCCGCGGTATCGACGTCGGTGCAAAGTATGAGATTTACTGCATTATCGAAGAGCTTGCCAGACAGGGCAAGTCGATTATCATGATTTCTTCCGAGATGGGCGAACTGATTGGTATGTCCGACCGCATTATGGTTATGTGCGACGGCCGCGTTACCGGCTTTATCGACGGTGATAAAGCAAACCAGGAGAATATCATGGAACTGGCTACACAGTTTGAATAAGGAGGAAATGACTATGGTACAAGTGCAATCCAAAGGTAAACCAATCACCGCAAAAAGTGTAGGAAACTTTTTGTCCAACAACGCAATTATTATTCTGATTCTGCTTCTTGCAATTTTTGTCGGTCTTTTTACAGAAAACTTTTTTACATTGAGAAACTTTAAAAACCTGCTGATCAACGTTTCTCCTCGATTCATCATCGCTTGTGGTGTTTCGGGCTGTCTGATTACAAAAGGTACCGACCTGTCTGCCGGACGTATGGTAGGTCTGTCCGCTTGTCTGTCCGCTATGCTGTTGCAGGATGTTAACTATGCAGGTCGTATGCTCCCGTGGTTGCCGGACATCCCGGTGTTCGGTGGTCTGATTGCCGTTCTGCTGATTTGTGCAGTCTTTGGTGCTGTCAGCGGCTGCGTTATTGCTTTCCTGAAGGTTCCTCCGTTCATCGCTACCCTGGGTATGCAGACCATCGTATACGGTCTGTGCAGTGTTATCACCAATAACCAGCCAATGGGCGGCTATAAACAGAGCTACGCCAGAGTAGCAAGCGGCGAAATTCCGATTCCTGGACTGTACCAGATGAATCCTATCTGGGCAATTCCTTTCCTGGCACTGTTTGCAGTTGTGGTCGGCGTATTTATGTGGGTTCTCTACAATAAGACCCGTCATGGCAAATATATGTATGCAATCGGCGGAAACGAAAACGCAGCACAGGTAGCAGGTGTCAACGTTCCTGCCACCCTCATCCGCATCTATGTTCTGGCTGCTATCCTGTACGCTCTGGGCGGCTTCCTGCTGGGCGCAAAAGCAGGCGGCGCTTCTACTGCTACCGGTTTCGGTTATGAACTGGAAGCAATCGCAGCTTGTACCATCGGCGGCGTATCCACCAACGGTGGTGTCGGTAAGGTCAGTGGCGTACTGATTGGTGTACTGGTATTTGAAATTCTGAAGATTTGCTTGCAGTTCCTGGGTGTGGACCCGGCGTACACTTACATCGTACAGGGTCTTGTTATTATCGTCGCAGTTGCTCTGGACCTGCGCAAATATTTGGCTAAGAAGTAATCGCTGTTCGATTCTTATAACAACACGGAGAAATCCACACGATTTTTCCGTGTTGTTTTCTTTCGCAGAAGGAGTTTGTTACAATGGATGAAGAAAAAAAGGAAATTTCCGAGGAAATAAACCCTCTTTCGCAGCAGGAGCAATGGCTGCGTGAGCGAGAGCAGCAGCTTGCCCAACGGGAAGCAGAGCTAAAGAAGAAGGAGGAGCGCCTAGAGCAGATGACCGGGAAGGAACGTGTCTATGACAGCTTTCGAAAGGTTCCGGTGCGCTATCTGGATTATCTGATTGCAGCCTGCGCAGTGGGCATTGTGGTCTGCGTTGTGCTGGGGATGCTAAAAGGCAGGGGAATGATTTAAAAAAGTGCAGCTTGTCCTTTTATTTGGCAGGCTGCACTTTTTTTGTCTTTTGCTGGTTTATTCAAAATTAATTTAATAGCAAAATAGTTTGATATATAATCAATTATTGGGTAAAAATGTATAAGATAGCAGGATTTAATGAAATTTTGCCATTTTTTTACAATTAAAACTGCTTTACATCGCTAAAAGAAATTGGTGATATAATCCAGAAGAGATAGAATGGATTGAATCAATATAAATAAAAATTAAATATATATGAGAAAAACTTTTATTTATGATTGACAATACTACGTTTATCTGATATTCTAAGATAAACCGATACAAAATTTTACTCTCAAAATAAAATGAGGCAAAATGGCTGTATCCAATTTATAAAGAGAAAACCCTGATACACAGGGATTTCACCGAAGGAGGAGAAGTATGAACAAGCAATTTACAAAGGCACTGGCACTGGGCTTGGCGGCAATGATGGTATTGGGCGGCTGCGGTGGCGCATCGACCGAAACTAAAGCGCCGGAAGAAGCATCGGCGGAAAAGCCCCAACAGCAGCAGGAGCAGAGCGAACCGGAAGCAAAACGAGAGCTGACCGAAGTGGTCATCCCGAAGATTGCATCTAGTGAATTGGAAACGTTTAACTTCCTGCACAGTCAAAGATCAGAGGATGCTGTGGTACTTCTTAACCTGTGGGACGGATTACTGACCTCCAACAGCCGCGGTGAAATTATAGCAGCAGTTGCGGATGAGTGGGGAACCAAGGACGGCGGTTTAACATGGAAATTCCATCTTCGCGATGGTGTCAAGTGGGTGGATGTCAACGCCAACGAAAAAGCCGACTGCACAGCGGAAGACTTTGCTACCGGGTTGGAGTGGGTCCTCAATTTCCACAAAAATGAATCGGTCAACACCTCGATGCCGATTGAGATGATCAAAGGCGCGGAGGAATACTATGAGTATACAAAGACTCTCTCGGAAGAAGAAGCACGTGCTCTTACAGCAGGAGAAGGTTCCAAATTCCGCGAGATGGTTGGCATGGAAATCGTTGACAAGAACAACATCATCTATCATTGTGTTTCTGAAAAGCCATATTTTGACACCTTGGCAACCTCTAACTGTCTCTATCCACTGGCACAGGGCTTGGTCGATGAACTGGGCGTAGACGGTGTCAATGCGATGAACAACGAGAATATGTGGTATAATGGTGCTTACACTTTGACATCCTACATCCAGGGCAACGAAAAGGTGTTCACCAAGAATCCGAAGTACTGGGATACCGAGTCGGTACGCTTTGACACCGCGACCCACCGCATGGTTGAATCCTGGGATACTGCATATCAGTTGTACCAGACAGGAGACGTGGACTACGTCAAACTGACCGAAAGTATGATTAAGACCATCAGCGAAAATCCAGACCACGAACTCTATCAGTATATGGTACCGGATAAACCGAGCACCATGTCCTATCAGTTCCACTGGAACTATGCAAAGAATAAGGAAGATGGAACCCCAGATACCAACTGGAACACCGCGATTGCAAATGAAGCGTTCAGAAAGTCCATCTATTACGGATTGAATTTGTATGATTACTTTGGCAGATTCAATGCAGTGGAACCGCTTCAGTGTGAAAACAGCAGCTATACCTGTCGAAATCTGGCTCGCACCTCGGATGGTGTTGACTATGTTGACCTGGTAGAAGAGCGCATGGGACTTCCAGAATCGGACGGAAAAAACCCAAGAAGATATGATGCAGAAAAGGGAGCTGAATATAAGAAACAGGCAATCGAAGAACTGACTGCGTTGGGTGTGACCTTCCCAGTCGATGTGGATTTCTATGTTCCTGGTGCAAATCAAACCCAGTTGGACAACGCACTCGTTCTGCAGAACAGCTTTGATAAATATTTGGGAAGCGACTATGTGAAATTTAACATCAAGACCTACATCTCCAGTTTTAGCAAAGAAGTTCGCGAACCAAGAGTACAGTCTTTCTGCATCAATGGTTGGGGTGCAGACTACAATGACCCGAAGAACTATCTGGGTCAGACCGTCATCGGTAATGACAACGCCTGGTATTCGTCAGCTTACTCCAACATCAACAAGGTGGAAGAGAATGAAACCAACAAAGAACTGTTGGATTCCTACCGCACCTACACCGAAATGGTAGAAAAAGCAGACGCCATCACCAAGGATATGGATGCTCGATATGAAGCATTTGCAGATGCAGAAGCCTACACTTTGGAAAAAGCACATATGCTCCCATGTTACTACAACGTTGGCTGGTGCTTGACCCGCTACAACGTCCATGCTGAATTCAGCGGTTCCAGAATGAAGAACTGGGAAACCAAAGCAGACGGATACACTGTGGACGAAGTAAAAGCAATCCTGGCAGCACAGGGTAAATAATGAAGCTGAAAATCCCTCTCTCTTTTTTCGGAGAGAGGGATTTTTCCCGGGAAATAACAGGAGATTACCGGTGGAAATTTAGAAACAGGAAAACTGATAGCTATTTATACAATTTGGAATAATAAAGCGGTTGATTTTGCAAAGGCGGATGATTATAATAAAGGAAGAAAAACATTTGCAGAGACAAGACGATAAAAAGGAGCTTACAATGGAACAGCAGAAGATTGTATTCGTTAGTCATTGTGCGCTGAATACCGCTGCCAAGGTGCAGCGTTCGGCACAGGAGGGAGAGCAGGAGGAAAAACTGCGCAGGGAATTTTTGCACCGGGTCGTCGACCAAGGCATCCAGTTGATTCAGCTGCCCTGCCCGGAATTTACCCTCTATGGCGCAAGCCGTTGGGGTCATGTCAAGGAACAGTTTGACAATCCTTTCTTTCGCGACCACTGCCGAAAAATTTTACAGCCGATTATCCAGCAGATGAAGGGCTACCTTCAGCCGCGTGAGCAGGAAAAGTTTCAGGTGCTGGGCGTGGTCGGTATCAATGGAAGCCCGAGCTGCGGGGTTAAATTCACCTGCTCTGCTCCATGGGGAGGGGAGTTTTCCAGTCACGACGACCTACCACAACTGCTCCGGGATGTCCGCTGTGTGCCGGAACGTGGTGTACTGATGGAGGTGCTGTCGCAGATGATGCAGGAGGAGGGCATCGACCTGCCGATGGTGGGTCTGGACGCCGAGGACCCGCAGCCGTTGTACGAACTGCTGGAAGGGAAAAATAGAAAATAATGGATAAAACAGCTTTTGTATGGAAGGTACATTTTGGTACTGGGGATACAAGGGCTGTTTTCTTTTATAAAAGCTAGCAGCCGTGGCACTGGAATGACAACTGTGAATGAAATGTAAAATAGCTGGAGATGCCTTGACAGATGGCGCATATTTTTCTATCATAAAGATAAATAGTTTAAAATTCAACTATTTTCCTGGAAAACAGGAGAGTCAAGCAAAGGAGAGGTTTTGGATGAAGGATGTGCTGGGCGCTTTTAACCAGCTGCAAAAAGCATATCGAAAATACTGCTATCAGGCGGTTGCTCCTCTGGGCATCAAGATGAGTGAGATGCTGTGTGTCCTTTACCTCTACAATTTTCCAGACGAGGATACCGCACATGCCATCGCACAGTATTCCCAGCTTTCGGCGGGGATGGTGAGCAAAAGTCTGGAAAGCCTGCGGGAAGCCGGCTATATCTGCTCCCAAAAAGATGAACAGGATAACCGAATCTATCACCTTCATCTGACGGAGAAGGCGCAGGAGCTGGTAAAACGACTGCGTGTCGCACAAAGCTATTTTATCAGTGAGGTAGCGCAAGGAATCTCGGGAGAGGAGTTTCGGCAGGTGGCAGAGGTGGCAGAGCGGATGCTGGAAAATCTTGCGGAACATCCGCAGCTTGGTGAGGGAGCAAGGAGCAAAGAAGAATAGGGAATCATACAAGAGGAGGCAGAGCGATGAACGAAAAACAGAAGGATACAAACAGCGGCGCACAGCAGAAGCTGAAGGAAGAAACCACACAACTGCTTTCTGCGGTGGAAGAAGCTGAAAAGGAGCTGGAAAAAAGCTATCGGACACTGGCAGAGGAGCCAAAGGAAAATGGGGAAAATGCTCATCTGGACCAGAAGATTCAAAAGGAGATCGACAGCTTAAAGGAGGTCAACAATGACCTCAAGCAGGCGCATCAGCGCACAATGGCGATGGAGGATGAGCTGAGCGCGCGCTTTCGGGATATGCAGAAGAGCCGTGACCGCAAGTGGTACCGCCTGAACCCGCCGGCAAACGGCACCATCGACCTGGAGGAGCGCCAGCGCAAGCATTTTGCGCAGGGTATCAACGGCTATAAACTGATGCTGGTTTGCTTTGTGGGCAGCTTTGCAGGCGTAGTGGTAGAATCCATCTGGTGCATCCTGCGCCACGGCTATCTGGAAAGCCGGGCGGGATTGGTATACGGACCGTTTAACCTGTTGTACGGAGTGGGTGCGTTGACCTTGACCCTTGCACTGTACCGTTTCCGAAATCGCGGGCGCTGGCTTTCCTTCCTGGGAGGAATGCTGGTCGGCAGCGTGGTGGAATATATCTGCTCCTGGGGACAGGAATTGATCCTCGGCTCTCGCTCGTGGGATTACAGCCGGATGCCGTTTAATCTGAACGGCAGAATCTGTCTGCTCTATTCCTGCTTCTGGGGTGTGCTGGGTGTACTTTGGATTAAGGACATCTACCCGCGCATGGCAAAGTGGATTTTAAAATTGCCCAACCGCTTTGGCAAGATTGCAACCTGGTGTGTTGCAGCCTTCTTGGTGGTCAACTGTGTGGTTTCGATGGTTGCGGTCTACCGCTGGTCCGAGCGTGTCCATGATGTTCCTGCTTCCAACAGCTTCTGGGAGATGGTGGATGAGCGCTTCCCCGACGAACGAATGGAGCGGGTCTATGCTAATATGAATTTTGGTAAGTAGCTACCCGGGAAGACAACAATTCTATCTATCATACAAACAGCCGGCTGGAGCGCAACAGCTTCCCAACCGGCTGTTTATTTTTATGGAGCAGATAGACGGCTGGTGCCCTGCCGGAAGTTTGTTTGATTTGCATGAAAAAAGTTCTCCGAAAGTTATTTGCCTGTTCATTGTTCGGTCTATCTTTATCCAAAAGTATGGGATAAAATAATCCATCATATAAAGGAGGTCAAAAGGTTCTATGATTGATTATCGTGAAGCGGGAACAAAGGATTTTAATCGCATTGCCCAGTTATCTGCCAAATCATTTGGACATTATCCCTATTTTGACTGTGCTTTTCGTAACGCATTTAAAAATGAAGAAAGCTACAACACTTATATGGAAAAGCTGCATCGGGTCAATATCAAAGCCAATGCACAGCAGAATAAATGTTTTGTTGGCGTAAAAGATGGGGAGATTGTTTCTGCGGCGTTGATACAAAACCCTGCAAAAAAGAAGGCAGATGTTGAGGATTATGTAAAAGCCGGAGGTTTGAGCTTGGTTTATCCGGTTGGTTTTTCAAAAATTTTAGATTTTTTCCATTTTTTAGAGGATGCACGTGCAGATTGTGACCGTAAACACCCATCCGCGTGGTATCTCGAAGTCCTGGCAGTGGATAACTCGATGAAGGGTTGTGGCTTGGGAAGTGGTATGTTGCAGGATTGCCTCATTCCTTATGTTCAAAAGCAGGGCGGACAGGAACTGACCCTCATCACCAACACCGAGGGCAACCGCAAATTTTATGCAAAAAATGGATTCCAGGAGTTTTCTCAGCGTACCTTGGAGAAGAACGGTCAAAGAGTTGGAAACTGGAGCTTTTGTATGGATATTCCAAAGCAACAGAATATAGCTTGAGTCATATCGACCTACTGAAATGGATTGGGAAGCGGGACGGTTGCGCGTAAAGAGTTCGGAATATCCCAAAAGGGATATAGTGAAAAACGGATGTTCAACTATACAAAAGTTTCATTCATAAAGCAAAGCAATGTGTATACGGGAAAATCTTTTCTCGCAGTATGGGCGTGGATTCTAATAGAATTGGATAGACGGTATCGCCGCTTATTCTGGAAACGGTGAAATCGACTTTTTAAAATAGTATTTTATACAAGCAAAAGAACAGTGACCTGTTTTACAGGTCACTGTTCTTTTGTACTCGTATTTGCCGAGGAGGTATGGGTGCAATTCGGATTTTTGAATATGTTGAATTTTAGCCTGTTCGCTTTAAGGTCTAAGATGCCAAGAAAATGATATTGTGCCGAAAGAAGGAAGGAAAGATTCACCACAAACAGACAAAAAGCTGACATTTTATGTAATGGACAAACAAATCAGCAAACTTTTGGGCATATCTTGAAAGGAGAGCTTTTTTATCAAATGATTTTGGAGGGATGAACGATGTATACTGCAATGGTGCTGAGCGCCCTGTGCAACATGATTTATCTTGCACTGCATGTGACCGGAAGCAGTTGTTTTCCGCAGCCGCTGAGCAAGGAGGAGGAGCAGGAGTGTCTTAGGCGAATCAAGCAAGGGAATGAAGAGGCAAAGAATGAGCTGATTGAGCACAATCTGCGGCTGGTGGCACATATCATCAAGAAGTACTATGCCAGCTACCGTGACCAGGAGGATTTGATTTCGATTGGAACGATTGGGCTGATCAAAGCAGCTTCTACCTTCAATAGCAGCAAGGGAACAAAATTTGCGACCTATGCAAGCAGATGTATTGAAAATGAAATCCTGATGTATTTCAGACAAAAGAAAAAGACGATGCAGGATGTTTCCATCAACGACCCGATTGACATGGATAAGGATGGAAATTCGATCACTCTGATGGACATTGTACAAAGTGACGAGAATATTGTGGAAAGCATTGATTTGAGTATCCAGTCACAAAAACTTTACCATTTTTTGGAAACCAACCTCGAGCCGCGGGAACAAAAAATTCTTTCCTATCGCTATGGCTTGTACAACCTCAGACCGCTGCCACAGCGGGAGGTGGCAAAAAAATTGGATATTTCGCGGAGCTATGTATCGCGCATCGAGAAAAAAGCGCTGGGGAAGCTGAAGACCTGCTTTGACAAAACGGGGGACAGGGAATGAGAAAACGGAAATTCTGCAAATAGGATAAAAGGAGAGGTCAGGGAATTTGAAGTGACCTCCAAAAGTTAGACAATATTTTGAAGTAAAAATTGTTCAAGCAGCCGAAAGGGCTTGCTGTCTGTGAATTGCAGGCGGCAAGTCCTTTAGCTTTGCCTTGATTCTGTGTTTTTTAATTCTTGTAGCACAAAACAGCTGTGGCAAAGGTTTGGGTGTGAATAAATGGGATGTACTTGAGCTTGTGATGATTTAAAAAAGGGCACAGGTCATAAAAATGATGAGGATTTACAAATAAAAAGTTTAGAAGAACATGCAGTTGTCCGCTTAAAGGGGTATATTGAAGGGACAGAGAAAAACACTGACATCTTTTCAGGAGGGACTTTTATGAACACAAACAATATCTTTGAACGGATTCGCGAACAGTTTTCGGAAATGGCAGGCTCTACGCAGGAGCATCAGCGCCTACTGGAGCTGCTCAAACAGATGGAGGGCAAACAGGTGAACCTGCTGGTCACCGGACCGACTGGAAGCGGAAAGAGCAGCACCATCAACTCCCTGTTCAATATGCGCGTCGCAGAGGTTGGGGCAGGAGTGGACCCGCAGACCAAAGACATCGACTGCTACAAGCTGGAAAATCTGGTCATCTGGGATACGCCCGGATTTGGGGACAGTGAATCTGCCGACCGAGAGTATGCACGGCAGATCATCAGCAAGCTGGAAGAAACAGACAAACGACGGGAATTTGCTCATCGACGTGGTCCTGGTTGTTCTGGATGCTTCTTCCAAGGATATGGGCACAGTTTATCGACTGATCGGGGAAACCATCCTTCCTCATTTGGACTCGGATGCCGGGCAGCGCATTTTGGTTGCAGTCAATCAGGCAGATGTAGCGATGAAGGGAAACCATTGGGATTACGAGAAGAACCTGCCGGATGAAACCTTGCAGAAATTTCTGGAGGAAAAGGTTTCTTCCATCCAAAGAAGGATTTTGGAATCAATCGGCTTACAGACTGACCCCATCTATTACTGTGCGGGATACACAGACGAAAACGGGGAACAGAGAAGAGCCTACAACCTGAATAAGCTGCTGCTTCAGATCCTTCGGGCGGTCAAAGGTGAAAAGGTACTTGTGCTGGCAGACAACATCAACGAGGACGAGAGTATGTGAACCGATGATGATGGAAAGGAAAATTACAGCGAATCCATCGCCCGCTCCTTTGGCGATATTTTCAAGGACTGTATCGACGACGGCTTTGAAACCGGCGGTGTAATCGGAGGGATGATTGCCGGGATTCGCGGAGCGATTGTCGGAATGTTGGTGGGTGCAATCGGCGTAAGGATTTGCGGGCTGTTCAAGGGCTTGTTTGACCGATAAACAAAAGGGCAGGATACCAACTGTGGTACCTGCCCTTATTGCATCAGTTCATCGTAAGTTGTGTGGAGGATTTCCTTGATGGCTTTGAGCTAGCTGGCAGAAAAGTGTTTCTTTCCATGCTCCCACTTTACCATCGTTTCCTTGGTGACGTTGAACCCGCGCAGCTGTAGCTGCCGGATGACCTCAATCTGCTTGATGCCTTGAGAAAGGCGAATCCGGCGGATGTTGCTGCCGATGTCAATCTGGTCGTCACTTTTAATTTTTGATTCTGCCACAAACTCACCTTCTAAAGATTGTACACTTGTCTACCTTATTTTAGCTGAAATCTGTGCTAGAATAGAGACTGAAAATGGTCTCTATTTCGAACAAAAAATATTTTTATCGGACAGAAGGATGTCCGGTTCTTTCTTTATAATAAAAAGAGAAAAAGAGAAGGAAGCAGGCAGCTATTGACAGAAGCTACAAAAAAGGGGTAGACTCTAATCGAATGAGCAAATCGCTTATCTCCGAATTATGTGAAAAATAATAGCAATGATAAAGGGGAGCCATCATGAGCGGAGAAAAACAGGATAGGTTAGCGGCGCAGTCAAAATGAAGGATGCCAAGGATACGATAGAGGTTGCGCAGTATCGCCATAAGAAGAATGAGCAGCGTTTTAAGGAAACAGAAGAAGAGACCAATCAAGCGATGGACAAGCTCGGAAGATTGGAGCTGGAAATCACTAAGAGTTTTGGAGATTTTGCGGATCTTTTTGAAAAGATTAAGAACAGACCAACCTTTAAGGAGTACTCAAAAGGCGGTGTGGTTCTTCCCAAATATAATGGCGAGAAATTGAAAGAGGTATCTGTTGGTGCTGGTATTCTTCTGGGAGGTCTTGGAGGAGCAGGAGCAGGTGCAGCAGGCGCATTTGCTGCTTCAGGAGTCACTACGACAGCAGTGATGGCATTGGGTACAGCTTCTACTGGAACAGCAATCTCTTCGCTAACTGGAGTAGCGGCAACCAATGCAACGCTAGCTGCATTGGGAGGAGGTTCTATTGCGACAGGCGGAGGAGGAATGGCACTGGGCACGACAATTTTGGGAGCTTCTACCTTAGGCGTAGGGCTTTTGGTAGGTGGCATTATTTTTAATGTTACAGGCGGAAAGTTGTCAGAAAAGGCAGATGAAGCGTGGGAACAGATGGAAGAGGCAGAGGGAAAAATAAATGAAATCTGTGCCTATCTGGGAGAGCTGTGCGCAGCCTCTGAAAAATATTATGAATAATATGTACCAGTTTTATCTGTTTAATCTGAGACAGATGGTAGAGGTTCAGGGAAATTGTGACTGGAATGATTTTACCCCAAGAGAAAAGATGATGACGGAGAATACCGTTTTAATCGTAGGTTTGCTGTACAACATGTGTAAAGTGGAACTTGTAAAGAAAAGCACACAGGAGAACGGAATAAATTCTGTGAATACAAAAGCAATCGATAGCTCGATTGACAATGCAAATGTAATGATAAAGGAGAAATTCCATTCATAAGTAGACCAGAAAAAAAGGACAGACTTTTGTCTGTCCTTTTTTTCATACTTTGATGTATTATTGGCGGTGCAGGTTATCGGCAGCCTCCAGACGGCTGAACAGGCGGCGCAGCACAAGGATGGCAGCGGTTGCCAGAATGACCTCGGCACAGAACTGCGCATAGGCAAGACCGTACAGTCCCACCGTGCTGTTGAGGATAAAGAGCGCAGGGATTTCCAGCACGATCTTTCGCAGGATGGCAAACAGCAGCGATTCCCGTCCCATGCCGACGGCCTGGAAGACGCCGACCGCAAGAAAGTCGATGGAAAGGAAGG
>FR880258.1:15728-16494 GCA_000435195.1 Clostridium sp. CAG:169
ATCAGGTGGGTGCCGTACTCGATGATGACCTCATTCTTCATAAACAGGGATACCCAGAAGCCGGGGAAGAGGAAGAAGAGCACAGCCACCGAGATGATGACCGTCAAAGCAGCCTGACGGGCAAAGCTGACGGCGTGCTTCATGCGGGCAACGTTGCCGCTGGAATAGTTGTAGCTGACCAGAGGCATGACGCCCTGCGAGATGCCCTGTGAAACGTACATCGGCACCATGTAGATTTTCTGGCAGATACCGATGGCAGCCACCGCATCCGCTCCGTAGGCGGAGGAGAAGTTGTTGAGGATGGTCATGCCGGTAACGTTGAGCAGGTTCTGGATGGAAGCCGGAACACCAACCGCACACACACCGGAAACGATGTCCCGACGGAAGGAGAACTGCTTGGGGTTGATGCAGACATAGGTCTTTCCGCGCTTGATCAGCAGCAGCACAAAGAAGTACAGGCAGGCAACACAGTTGGAGAGAAAGGTGGCAAGACCTGCACCTCCGGCACCCATATTCAGTCCCCATGGGAGAATGAAGATTGGGTCAAGGACGATGTTGAGCAGGCAGCCGCTCATTGTGCCGATGCTTGCGTGCATCGCAGCGCCCTCCGAGCGGACCAGATAGGCCATGACCACGTTGAGGATGGCAGGAACTGCGCCGCAGCTGACCGTCCAGAACATATAGGACCGGGTTGCCTCCAGCGTAGAGGCGTCTGCACCCAGCAGCACCAGCAGCGGCTGCTGGGAAACGGGACATAACAAAGAAA
>FR880258.1:16506-18996 GCA_000435195.1 Clostridium sp. CAG:169
GTACATAACAAAGAAAAGATGGCGCCGCAGATGACCGAGCAGTAAAAACCGAAGGCGGAGCTGCGGGAAACGGTATCAAAATCTTTTCGTCCCAAGGCGCGGCTCATCATACTCGAGCTGCCGACACCGAACAGGTTGTTGACAGCATTGAAAGCAAGCAGGACCGGGGCAGCCAAAGTGACAGCGGCGTTCTGAATCGGGTCGTTGAGCATTCCTACCCAAAAGGTATCGGCAAGGTTGTAGAGAACCATAACCAGCGAGCTGAGAACGGTGGGGACCGCCAGCTGTGCAACTGCTTTCGGGATTGGGGTCTGTTCAAACAGAACGACCTTATCGTTAGATTGTTGCATAATTTTTCATCTCCTAAATTTTTTAATACCCTCAATTATAACACTTTTCGCAAAAAGAAACAAGAGAGTGGACAAGCGGCTGCCTTTGCTGTCGGAAGCGTGGACGGAAAGAAAAAGATATGATACAATAAAATAAAAAGATATGCTGAAAGGAGAATGATCATGGACAACGTCAGGATGATTTTATGTGGAAGTGTGGAAGCCAGCAGGGTGAATCCGAGTGAAAAAGTAGGAGTGGTATCGGTGGTTTTTGTGTCTGCCGATGAGAAACAAATCAAGAGAAAACTTGAGGAATTGCAGAAGAAAAATCCCAAAGGGTTTTATATGGAGTATGTTGTGCCGCTGGATGTTGACCTAACGATGTTAGAGCACTACCCATCACTTGCAATATCAAAAGAAGATTTACAAGGATAATTTCCAGCTTATCCGACTGTTGTGTAAAATCTCCCTTTGCCTTTTTGACAAGGGGAGGTTTTTATGTTGAAATCAACGTTTGTGTGGGATTTTTTGCGGACAAATTTTTATTTGTAAACAGGAAGTTTACAGTTTCTGCCTTTCAAAAGTTTTATAAAGATAGTATAATAAAACAGCAGCAAGATGAGAAAGGGTGAAAGAGTGGACGAGGACTTTAATAAAATCATACACGCAACGCCGAAATGAAGCGGCTGACCGAATGGGAACAATCGGAACAGACGTTTGACAGGAAAGGTGAAATTGTATGATCAGTGAACGAAAAGAAAAAACGATATTGAGATTGTCCTTTGTCGCAGGGCTTGCGTTTGCCCTTGTTGAGTTGATTTTTGCCATTTACAGCCACTCGCAGTCGGCGCTGACCGACGCGGTGTACGATGCTTCCGAGCTTGTCTTTATTGCATTGCTGCTGTTTTTGACCCCGCTGTTCCACAAGCCGGTTTCGGAAAAGCACCCCTACGGCTACTTTCAGCTGGAGTCCATCTTTTTGATTGTAAAAGGGGTCATGATGCTTTCGGTTACGCTCGGCGTAGTCGTCGAGGTCATCGAGTCGGCGCTGTCAGGCGGAAACCCGGTCGATGACCTTCAGGTTTCTCTCTTTCAACTTTGTCTGGGTGCGGCAAGTGTGGTCATCTACGTCATCATGCGCGGGGTGAATAAAAACTCCTCTTCACCCACGGTGGAGGCGGAACTGATGGGATGGCGGTTGGACATCGGGTACAGCTTGGGGATGTCGCTGGCGTTTTTTGCCTCCTCCTTTTTGGTCAAGACGCCGCTGGCGTTCATCGCACCTTATTTTGACCAGATTATCGCCGTATTGGTGATGGTGTTTATGCTGCCGGAAAGCGTAAAAATGCTGTGGAGCAGCGTGCGGGACATCTTTTTATTTTCGCCCGATGAAGAGCTGGTGGAGCAGATTAAACAGATCTGCACCGAAAGCATGGAAAATTACGCCTTTTCGCCGGTGTTTTTTGACATCACCCGCACCGGCAGACACCTGTGGGTAGCGGTTTATTTTAAGGTGTCCTCGGCTACGCTTGCGGTCAAACAGCTGAAAAAAGCTACCGAAGAGGTCAATCAAAAAATCAGCAGCCAGCTGGAGGAATGTACCTGCGAACTGATTTTGGCACCGTAAGAAAAGCATAAAACCAATAAAAAGCAGCAGCCTTCCAGGACCGGAGGGCTGCTGTTTTTATGGAGGAGAAGAAAAAACAGGGGTTGTCGGGAAGAAAAGCCTGTTGTAAAATAAAGACAGAAAAGAAATAAGGAGGGGTTACAGATGATTCTTTTGCCGACGCCAAAACAGCTGGAGGTTTTTGAGGAAAAGTTTGTACTGCGCTATGATGCGTACATCGTGCTGGAGGACGGATGCAGTCCGCTGCACCGCCGGCAGGCATTTTTGTTTCAAAAAAAGATAGAGGAGCGCACCGGGCTTGCCCTGCACCTGACCGCAGGAAAGGCGCGCGATGGAGACATCCTGTTGCGCTATGACCCGCAGATGGATGCACAGCCGGAAAGCTATGCTATTGAAATCGGCAGCCGAGGGGTGGTCCTTGCCGGTTCGGAGCAGGGACTGTTCTGGGCAGTCCAGACCTTCTGCCAGATACTGGAGCAGTACGGGTGCTGTCTGCCGCAGCTGCGTTTGCAGGATGCTCCCTCCCTGCCATAC
>FR880259.1 GCA_000435195.1 Clostridium sp. CAG:169
GTGTCCTGCGCGGCGAATATTACTTTGAAGATCATCAGCTGCATCTGTCGGTGGACGGGCAGGAAAAAATTTTTTCTCCGGTTATCGCTCCTCCTGCTGCGCAGGTGATACTTCCACAAGCTCCGACGACTGTGCCGTCTGCAAAAAACGGAGCTTCTGTGCAGAGGAACCATGGATAAAGCTGTCCACCGAATAGCTGATGAGGATGCGCTGGTAGCCGGTGCAGTCAAACTGCTCAAGCTGCTGCTGGGTCATCTGCGCGGGGTCCAAAAAGCGAATCTCGGAATAGTGCGCTGCCAAAAACGGAAGCACCGGCAGGATGCTGTCATCCCCGACGATGAGCAAGGTGTTCTTGTTGCGCAGATTGCTGCGAATGGTGATGTCGCCGGTGTTTCCGCCCAGCAGCACCTGTGTCGGCTCGCCCAGCTGCATCATCTGCTGCGGGTACAGCGAATCGTAGCTGTACGAATAGCCCTCGTTGTGTGTAACGGTGTAGGTGCGGTTGTTCTTCTGATAGCGATAGAGTGCGATGACATCTGGCGAAATCTCCTGATAGGTCGAGCGCCGGTAGGTCGGTCCATAGTAGTTGTGGGTAACATACTGGATATCAAAATCCTCCTGCGGCTTCGGGGTATTGTCCAGCCGCTGCGCCAGCACCTCATAGACACTGTATCCGCCCAGCGCTGTCAGCGATGGGGAGGTCTTGTAGTACAAATCCTCCTCAAATTTTGCAAACAGCGCCGGATAAACGTCCACGACGGTCGCCTTACCGAGCAGGTGGTTATAGGTCTGTTCGATGAACTGCTTTTGGTTGAACAGCGGGACGCCGGCGGGCAGCTCATTTTGTTTGATGGCGCACTTGGTAGGCAGCAGCATAAAGTAAGTCGGAATCCGGCTGGACTGGCTGAACTGGGTCAGCGTCTGGATATTCTGTTCGGTCTGCCTTTGGTTGGGCTGACCGATGTCCTCAATCAAAATGTCGTCGCCGACGAAGATTCCGTCGAACTCCTTGGCTCCTCCTGCCATCTTCAGCTGCACCGCCAGTTCGGAAAGCTGACGGGAAAAGGGCAGATTTTCTGCCATCGCCTGCTCGACCTCTTTCAGGTATTCCCCCGGCGTATAATATCGGTTATAGTGGGGAAAGCCCTCCCCTGCTGCCAGCGCCCACACGCCGCCTGCGCCCAGCAGCAGCGCCAGCAGCAGACCGGGCAGCATTTTTTTCTTTTCCTCCAGCAGTTGTTTGAGTAAAAGCATATCCATCCACCTCCCTTTGACAGATCGTTAAACGCAAAATGACACTGCCGCTGCAAACACCGCCAGATACACCACGGTACCCAGCAAATCCGCCAGACGCGGCAGCTTGTTGTGTACAAATTTTCCCACCAGACTGGACAGGCTGGTCGCGCAGAAAAAACTGCACAGCAGCAGCAGATAGTTGGTGGTCAGGATATAGGAAACCGCGCTGTTTGCAAAGGGCAGGTGATTGAGTCCGAACATACTTTTGATGTAGTAGGCTGTCACCCGCAAGGAGCTGCCCGAAAAGATGGTGAAGGAAAACATCACCACGATGAAGGTGTAGATGCGGTCCACAATCGGCGGCATCTTTTCCAGAAAGCGCATCAGGAAATAGCGCTCCAGCAAAATAAAGGCGGCAAAGTAGATGCCCCACACCAGGGTGTTGAGCCGGATGCCAAACCACAAGCCCATCAGCATGGTGGTCAGCAGGGTGTTGACGATGGTGGAAAGCACGCCGTTGCTGTCCCCGCCCAGAAAGACATAGACATAGCGGTTGATAAATTGGGTGACGGTGATGTTGAAGCGGTTAAAAAAGTCGGACACCGTCCTCGACTGAAAGGGGTAGTGAAAGTTTTCGGGAAACCGCAGCCCGAAAAAGCAGCCCAGCCCGCGCGCCATATCGCAGTAGCCGGTCAGGGTATAGTACAGCCCGAAGGTGGTCGTGATAATCAGAATCCACACCGACAACACCGTACCCGAGGCGTTTTCCATCTGCTCAATCGACTGCTTGACCGCCAGGTTCCCCTGTGCCAGAATCACCAGCTTGGCAAAACCGCCGATGTACAGCCGCATCCCCTGCTTGAGGGTGTCCATGCCGATTTCCCGCTGCTGCCACTGCTTTTTTAAATCGGAGTACTGCACCACCGGTCCTGCCGGCAGCTTGCCGAAAAAGGTGGTGACCATCAGAAAATCAACCAGTTTCCCATCAAAATATTCATCGCCATTGTAGACGTCGATGACATATCCCATCGAGGTGGTGGTGTAAACCATCACACCCAGCGGGAGCGGAAGGGCAAACAGCTCCACCATCGCAAGCGACAGCACCATCAGCAGCAGGTTTTTGATGATGCTCAGCCAGAACACCAGCCTTCTGCCGCGCATCTGCACTGTTGAGCGCACTAGTTTGGCACAGACCAGGTAGTCCAGCAGCAGCGACACCAGCAT
>FR880260.1:0-1675 GCA_000435195.1 Clostridium sp. CAG:169
CTATTGTTTTGTCTATGCACAAGGGCAGGGAAAGGAATAAAAAATGCTACACAGTTTTCAATTAAACGGCTACAACATTGTAATGGACGTCAACAGCGGCGCAGTCCATGTTGTGGACGGCATGGTCTATGATATGATTCAGCTGCTGGATGCAGATTTTCTGGCACGTTCGTTTGACTCCAGCTTTACCGAAAAGCTGGAACAGGCTTATCCGGCACAGCTGTTTGCACCGCTGGAGGCACGCTTTGCACGCAGCCAGCTGGAGGAAGGGTACGAAGAGATTTACGAGATGTACCAGAACGGTCAGCTGTTCACCTCCGACGATTATGAGCAGTTTGCGGACATGATGGTTTCCGCACCAATCAAGGCGATGTGCCTGAACGTTGCACACGACTGCAACCTGCGCTGCTCCTACTGCTTTGCCTCCACCGGCGACTTTGGCGGCGAGCGCAAGCTGATGACCGCAGAAACCGGCAAAAAAGCCATCGATTATCTGCTCAAATATTCCGGCGACCGTCACAATCTGGAGATGGACTTCTTCGGCGGCGAGCCATTGATGGCATTCGACGTAGTCAAAGAAGTGGTTGATTACGCGCGTTCGAAGGAAAAGGAATACAACAAAAACTTCCGCTTCACCATCACCACCAACGGTATGCTGCTGACCGACGATAAAATTGACTACATCAACAAAGAGATGTACAACGTCGTTCTGTCGCTGGATGGACGCAAAGAGGTCAATGATCGGATGCGTTTCTGCGTCAACGGCAGCGGAAGCTACGACATCATCCTGCCCAAATTCCAGAAGATGGCAAAGGAGCGCGGCGACGGACAGTACTACATCCGCGGCACCTTCACCAAGTACAACAAGGATTTTTCCAACGATGTCCTGCACTTCTACGAAAAGGGCTTTGAACAGATTTCCATCGAGCCGGTTGTCACCGATCCAAAGCTGCCTTATGCGCTGACCGAAGAGGACCTGCCGGAGGTTTATGCCGAGTATGAAAAACTGGCAAAGATTATCATCGAAAAACGCAAGAACGGCGAGTTCTTCAACTTCTTCCACTTTATGATCGACCTTGACCAGGGTCCATGCGCCATCAAACGTCTGCGCGGCTGCGGCTGTGGAAACGAGTATGTTTCGGTTACACCGGAGGGCGATGTTTACCCATGTCATCAGTTTGTCGGCAAGCCGGAATGGATTATGGGCAGCGTCAATGATCTGTCGTTGAACACCGAGATCAAAGATTCCTTTGCAAAGACCACCGTTTACACCAAACCCGAGTGCCGCACCTGCTGGGCAAAATTCTATTGCAGCGGCGGATGCAATGCAAATAACCTCGAGTATGCAGGTTCCATCAAAAAACCGTACAAGGTTGCCTGCGATTTGGAGAAAAAACGTCTGGAATGTGCCATCATGATCAAGGCAGCGCTGGCTGACCTGGGTCTGGAATAAAGAAAATTGATGTAAAAACCTCAGGGCTGACCGTCCGATTTGTCGGTCGGCTTTGAGGTTTTTATTTTTACGGCTTGACAGCAGGCATATTTGTGTTGTATCTTACAATCAAAAAGGGAAAGAGGTGGCTGATTTGCGCAGAAATTTGATTTTGTTCCTGCTTTTGGCAGCGGTGGCACTGGGCGGTTGTGATTCCCGCACCACTCAGACGGTACAGCAGCC
>FR880260.1:1694-1939 GCA_000435195.1 Clostridium sp. CAG:169
ACTCAGACGGTACAGCAGCCGGTATCGGCAGAGCAAAGCGGGCAGGAACAGACGGAAAATCCCCCACAGACTCCGGCACAGGACGAGCAAGAGGAGCCGGAGGAAAAAGACCAAGAAGAAAGGGAAGAGGAGCCGGAAAAAGAACAGCCGGAGGAAGAGCAGGAGAGCGAAGAACAGGCGCAAGAGGAAAGCAAATCGGAAGAGGATGAGAAGAAAACCTTTACCCCGAAGCAGGACTCGGCGTA
>FR880260.1:2005-5638 GCA_000435195.1 Clostridium sp. CAG:169
GCCGCTGTATGCTGCCGGCATCCTTGAGCAGGATTTTTCACAGGAACAGCCGGTCGAGCTGGATGCCTATGACTGGTATGTCCTTTTGACCGGATTGGATGAGCAGGCAGCGCCGTTTCAGGGAATGGACGGGAACAGGCACTATGCACAGGATACGGTCGAGCAGCTGCTGACCGACCACTTTGATATAGAAATCGAACAGCTTCGCAAGGAGAGCGAAGGCTACTCCGAAGAGTTTGGAACCTATATTGAGCCGGAAGAGGCGGAGGATTCTGCTGCACCGGGACGCATCAGCGGCGCACAGGAAAAGGATGGAACGCTAGTGCTGGTGGTGGACCTGTACTCACCTCAAGGCAAGGTGTACAACACCTCGGTGCTGACCATCCAGTTGCAGCAGGCAGAGTCGGAAAAAGAGGAAGAGGAAAACGAAAATATCCTCTCCTCGCTGGAGGGCTGGAAGTACCTTTCCAATACGGTTATCTACCACAGCGACCAGAAGTAGGACAACCGGCATAAAGAGGACAGGCAGCGCATAGATATATTCCATACCAATCGGTAGGGAGGTTATCTGGATGAGATTTGCGCCTGCACGAAGAAGAGGATATGCCAAACGATACCTGCGTCACCAGCTGGGACAGCATGGGGTGGAGCTGCTGCTGGCAGCGGCATTTTTGCTGGGGGTTCTACTGGGCTGTCGAATGACTTCGGAAGAAAACACAAGGCTGGTCGAACAGCTGAACGGATTGCTGTCGGCACAGCAGGGCAGCTTTTTGATGCAGGTGGTCAGCTCCTTTGCAGCAGTTGCCGCTTTGCTGTTCATTCTCTTTTTAAGCGGCTTGGGTGCTGTTTTTCAGCCGTTGGTGCCGTTGGTGCTGTTCTGGCGCGGCATGGGATTTGGTGCACTGGGTGTTTGCTCCTATGCCGCCGGACAGCCATCCCACAGCCTCTACTACCTGCTGGTGCTTCTTCCACGGGCGTTGGGGGAGGTGCTGCTGCTGATTTGTGCGGGCGGATGTGCGCTGCGTTTTTCCAGCCGCTTTTTCTATGCACTCTTTCCAAAAGAAGTCTCTGAGCAAACGCCTGTCCGCCAGACACCACAGGGAGGATTGCTGGGTTATCTGCTGCGCTATCTTATTTTTTATTTTTTGGGCGGCAGTGTTGCGTTGCTTTCCTCTTTGTTGGAGTTTGCTTTTTCGCTGATGGGTCGGTAAAAGCAAAAAAGAAGCGAAGAACCGGTTGGATTCTTCGCTTCTTTTTATATGGGGGCTTTTTCAAAAACGGGTTTTACAGGGTAATGACTTTGTCAGCCAAGTGCATCCGTTCGCTGATGTCATACATATTGGAAACGGTGCCGATTTTGAGGTTGTCTGCAATGCCAAAGAATTTTAAGCAGGTTCCGCAAACCAAAATCTCCGAGCCTTTTTCCTGTAGGGTTTTCAGATGCTCTACCACCTGGTCATTCTCGACCGGCAGTTTTACACCGCTGTTCATAAAGAGGATATAGCGAGGAGCATCGTTGCTCTCTGCCAGAGTGTAGAAGAACATGGTCATCAGAGAAGTGCCCAGCTCTTCGGAGCCGTCGCCGATGAAGTCTTTACCAACGAACAGCGCCCAGTTTTTTGGTTTTGCGGTTTCTTCGCAGCAGGCAGCGGATGCGCCTTCTCCGGTGAAGGAAACATGGAAATTGCCATCCTTGGTCTGAACCTGAGCCTGGTAGCCCTGGCTTTCAGCAAGGCGCTGGAGGTTCTGAACGGCAACCTCGTTGTCAACAGCAACAACGAAGGAGGTGTTGCCGGCATCAATTTCTTTTTTTGCAAGGATAACAGGCATTGGACAAGCTTTGCCCAGAGCATCTACAAACTGATTCATAACAAATACAGCTTCCTTTCTGTTTTAACTGTCGATTTAAGTATACTATTCTTCAACAGAATTTTCAAGAATATTGATAATATCAGCAGAAAAAGCTCTTCTGATAGATTTTCTCAATCAAAAAAAATTTTTTTCCAGTGCAGTAAATTTTAGGTGCAAGGACACTTATATTGCGAAAGGTCCAAAAAGGACCGGTATTTTACCGAATGAAAATCAAATCTCAAGATAAGAATGGAGAAAAAACGATGAAAAAACTGATGATTCTTTGTCTGACTTTGGCAATGTGTGCAACCATGATGACTGCCTGCTCGCAGAACGGAGGCAGCAGCGAAGGTGGAAATTCCACCCAGCAGGAACAGACCAAGCAGCCGGAGCTGGCAGATGTAGTACAGGCAGTGAAGGACGCTTACGGAGAAAACTATCTGCCTTCCACCCCATTGGACGAGCAGATGCTGACCGACATCTACGGACTGGACATGGAAAATGTGGAGGAGGTCATTGGAGAAGCACCGATGATCAGCGCACACGTGGACACCTTCATCGCAGTTAAAGCCAAAGAGGGTAAAGGGGAAGCGGTAGAGAAGGAACTGCAGGAGTATCTGGACTATGTTGTAGAAAACTCCGTCAATTACCCGATGAACGTCGCAAAGGTGCAGGCTGCCAAGGTGGTTCGCCACGGCGACTATGTTTTTTATGTGATGCTGGGCGGCTATGATGACCGCACCGATGTCAGCGAAGAAGAGAGCGTAAAATTTGCACAGGAACAGGTGCAGATTGGTGTGGATGCCATCGACTCCTGCTTCTAATCAGGCGATTCTTAATCCGGGCGGCAAAGCGTTTGTGCTTTGCCGCCTTTTTGTTTTGAAATGATAGAAAGAATTTCTTGACGAAGAGCCTTCCTTTATATTACAATAAAAGAAAATGTGTTCTGCCTGCTTGCCTTTGGGGTGGACACACAAAAAGGAGAGTGGATGTAATCGATACCCCTGCTGATTCTAAAAAGACCAGTACCTCTGTCCAAATCGAGCGGATTTTGTGGGCAGTTGCCCTTTCGATGATTCTGTTTGCATTTGTGATGGACAGTCCTCTCAACATCCTCATCGGAGAATGGAAATTGATTTTACACCCCGATGCCCTCATCACCGATTACAGCGCGGTGGGCGGCTTTGGTGCGACCTTCTTCAATGCGGGCATCATTATGGCAGCTTCCATCGGCATTGTAAAGCTCAGCCATGCCAGCATCAGCGGTCCGACCATCGCCTGCGTCTTTTTGATGTCCGGCTTTTCGATGTTCGGTAAAAATATCGCAAACATCTGGCCGATTATTCTGGGCGTTTATCTGTTTTCCCGCTTTCAGCACGAAAACTTTTCCAAGTATGTGTATATTGCGCTGTACGGCACGGCATTGTCCCCAATGATTACTGCCGTCGCAATAGAAGCGGTCGGCTTTTGGGCAAAACTGATTGCGGTGATGCTGTTTGGCACCATCATCGGCTTTCTGCTGCCGCCGCTTGCCACCTACTGCCTGAGGGTGCATCAAGGTTATAACCTCTACAACGTCGGCTTTGCCGCAGGGCTTGTAGGAACCCTTCTGGTGTCGGTGATGAAATCCTTTGGCTTTGAAATCAGCACCACCCTGATGTGGACCTATGAAAATGACTGGCGGGTTGTAGCCTATATCCTGCTGCTGTCGTTGACTTTATTGTTGACAGGGTTGTTTTCGGTCAAGAATAAGTCGGACATCCGCCGCATCTACCGCCACTC
>FR880260.1:5683-10648 GCA_000435195.1 Clostridium sp. CAG:169
TATCATCCTGGACGGCTTGCCGGTCACTCTGTTCAATATGGGAACGCTGGGCATTGCAGCGACTGCCTATATCCTGCTGACCGGAGGAACCATCAACGGAGCGACCCTGGGCGGTATTTTGACCATCATCGGTTTTGGCGCCTTCGGTAAGCATCTGCGCAACATCCTGCCGATTATGGGCGGCGTATACCTTGGCTCGCTGGTCAAAACGTGGAATGTCAACGACCCCAGTGTGCAGCTGGGAGCGCTGTTCGGCACTTCGCTTGCACCAATCAGCGGTCAGTTTGGCTGGCAGTACGGTGTGCTGGTCGGCTTTTTGCACTCATCCATGGTGCTCAACACGGGCATTTTGCACGGAGGACTCAACCTGTACAACAACGGATTTTCCGCAGGCATCCTTGCGCTGATCATCGTGCCGGTCATTGAGACCTTTAAAAAGCGCAAAGAGCATCTGTAATAATAAAAGAGGATTACCCAGGAAAGGAAGGAAACTATGCTGTTTACCAGAAAAAAGATTACAACCATTGTGGATGAACTGACCACCTTTTTCTTCTCGGTCGGTTCGGACGACATGGTCGTCAAAATTAAGCAGAAGCCGGAGGGCTTCCACATCTTTTTTGCCAGCAATTTTGACGTTAAAATGCAGAAGACGGTGGAGCATCTGGAAGAAAATTTGACCCGCGGACGTGCGCCGGAAATCGAAGAAAGCTATTGGGGACTCAATGGCAGCGGTGACTTCCAGGATGAAAACGAGCTGATTCTGATTGGTGCCATGATCGACTCGGCACAGGTGGAAATCTGCGAGGGATATGCAACCCTCAATCTTTTCCGCGCTTCCTGATTTTTGTTAAAGCAGAAAGGCAAAACGCCTTGATAGGCAAGAAATCCGGCAAGGCGTTTGCTATTGGTTTATAGATCAAAAGCCACATTCCCAAACCGATTACCGTTTGGAAATGTGGCTTTTTTATGATGAAATTTTCCCGTATTGATAAAATTTATTCAGGGCAGGATACCTTCTGACAGCCGGAGGATGTCTGACGGTGCTCAATGCGCAGATAAAGCAGTATACACAGAACGGACAATGCCAGCTGTGCAACCGGATAGGCAGCCCAAACACCGTCCAGTTGGAAGAAAAGGGGAAGGGTCCACAAAGCGATTGGGAAAAACAGGCAAGGCTCGATGTAGACCAGCAGGCTGGAGATGCGGGTTTGTTCCACAGCGTAAAAATAAGCGCTGATGCAGCGGGTGATCCCGACCATCAGGAAGGAAAAGGCGGTGATGACCAACGCCGGCACGGCTTGCTGGGCAATCGGTCCGCTCATACCAAAGAGGGTGACAATCTGACCGCGCAGCAGGCATACGCCGACTGCGGTGGAAAGAGAAATCAAAATCGACAGCGAGATTGCCTTTTTAAAGAGAAAGCGGATATGCTCCTTCTGACCTGCGCCGTAGTAAAAGCTCAGCAGTGGCTGAACACCGTCGCCCACTCCCTGCAACAGCAACTGCACCGATGCCAGCACATAGGACAGCAGAGAAAAGACGGCAAGGGCATCGTCGCCGCCGTAGCGGATGCACTGCCAGTTGGTCAGTACGATGATGACCGATGGAATCAGCGTTTGACCAAAGGGGGAGATGCCGATGCTCAGGATGGTCTTTAGGCGGGCAGCCGAGATTGCCAGGTTGTGCAGGGTGAAGACCTCACGGTTGGTTTTAATCAGGTAAAACAGCGCCAGACAAGCCACCACCATCTGTGCGGTGACGGTTGCGATGGCAGCTCCTGCCAGTCCCATGCGCAGACGGAATACAAAGACATAGTCCAACAGGATATTGGTAACCAGTCCCGAGCTCATAAACAGGGTCGCTTCGATGGTTTTGCCGCGGTTTCGGATGAGCGGGGTGACACCGTTACCCAAAACCGGAAAGATGCCGCAAAGGATGATGATGGAGATGTACTCGTTTGCATATTGTGCAATCTCACCGGTGGCGCCCAGCAGATGGATGATGCTGTCCTTCGTCAGCCAGAAAAATCCCATCAGTCCCAAACCGGCGATGGTGAGCAGGGAGAGGGTGGTTCCCATGGCACGGTCTGCCTGCTCATACTCCTCACTTCCCATGTGTTTGCTCATCAGGACAGCGCCTCCCACACCTAAACCGAAGGCTGTGGCATTCATGCACGCCTGAATAGGATACACCAGATTGATGGCAGCCAGAGCCTGGCTTCCGGCAGCGTTGCCGACGAAGATGCCATCCACCATTGAATAGAATCCACTGAGTAGCATGGAAACCATGGAGGGCAGTACATAGCGATAAAAGTCTTTGCTGAGGTCTTTGTTCACGATAGAACCTCTCCTTTCCCGTATTTTGTATTTTCACAAGACAACAGTTTGCAATTATAAACTATGGTCTTACACCAGAGTCAACACCTTTTTTATCATTTTTTGAAAAAAAGAAAAAGGAAATCGCCAGGGAAATCGCGGTACAAAATTTAGTAAACAACAAAGGAATGGATTTTAAAAAGGAAAAGCGGTAAGGAACTTTCTGTAAATAATTACAAAAAAACTTGTGAAAGCAGAAAATATCTGATAAAATAAAGAATAGACTGGTGGAAGAGCAATCCGATTTTCCGTCAGAACAATTTAGTTAAAGAAAGTGGAGCTGATGAATTTTGGACAGTAGCAGCGGATTATCTTACATATTATTGGTGGTTTTAGTGGCGCTTTCGGCGTTTTTCTCCGCATCGGAGACAGCGTTGAACAGCATCAATAAAATTCGTATGAAGAATATGGCAGATAACGGCGACCAGAGAGCAGCCAAAACCCTGGAGGTTGCAGAAAAATATGAAAGCATGATTTCCACCATCCTGATTGGAAATAACATTGTCAATATCGGTTCGGCATCCATTGCCACCACCCTTTTTACAATCTGGTTGGGGGCAGATAAGGGTGCGGCGATTTCGACCGTGGTGATGACCATCGTTGTTTTGATTTTTGGTGAGGTTTTGCCAAAAAACTATGCAAAAGCCAATGCGGATTCATTGGCAATGACGGTGGCAGGTCCGATCAGCGTTTTAATGGTTATCTTCAAACCGCTTTCGGCTGTGCTTAATTTTCTGTCCGGCATCATGACCAAGCTGACCGGCGGCAAGGAGGACAAACCTTCTGTCACCGAGGAAGAGCTGAAATATCTGGTGGAATCCATCGAGGAAGAAGGGGTGCTGGAGGAAACCGAGAGCGACCTTGTGCGCTCTGCGCTGGAGTTTGACGAAATTGAGGCGCAGGAGATCATCACCCCGCGTGTGGATATGATCACACTGGACGTGGAGGACAGCTGGAAGGAAGCGGTCGAGCTTGCAAAAGAGAGCAAGGTTTCCCGTATTCCGGTCTACGAAGGCTCCATCGACAATATCATCGGCGTTATTCATGTTCGAGATATTCTGGAGGCACAGATTACGGGAGCACAGCAGGACATTCGCAAACTGCTGACCCCTTGCCTGTTTGTCCATAAAACAATGCGGCTGGCAACCCTGCTGGAAAAGCTGCGCAAAGAAAAGATGCCTTTGGCAATCGTGACCGATGATTACGGAGGCACCCTGGGACTGGTCACCATCGAAGATTTGGTGGAAGAGCTGGTCGGAGAAATCTGGGACGAGTACGACGAGTTTGAGGAAGAGTTTGTCAAGAAGGACGAGAAAACATACGAGGTCAGCGGTGACTACAATGTGTACGACCTGATGGAAGAGCTGGATGAGGAAAACCGCTCCTTTGAAAGCGATTACAACACTGTCAGCGGATGGGTGCTCGAGCAGCTGGAGCACATCCCGCGTGTGGGAGAAACCTTTGTTTACAATGATACCATGCGGGTCACCGTTACAGAGATGGAAGACCAGCGCATCACCAAGCTGAAAATAGAGCTTTTGCCAAAACACCAGCCGGCAGAGGCAGAATGAAATGAGGCTGAGATATGTCAACAAAAAAAGGAAAGAAAAATGTCGCGGGATGGCAGAAACTGGAACCGACCGACCCACGGCAGTCCAATGTAAAGGAATCGGAGCAGCCTGTTGCTGAAAAAGAGCAGGAGGCAAGTTCGGATACCGCACCAACCGAAACCAACCCTGCAAAGGAAGAGCAGGAGGAAGTTTTGCCGACAGACGAAAAATCACCCGCATCGCAGCCGGTGCAGGAAAGTACCTCTCCGAAGGAAACACCAAAACAGAGCACAGCCAAAAGAAAGAACAGCCGCAGGAAATATTCGGTAGCGGTTCCCATCGGCGGCTTTTTTGTGCTGCTGGCAATCATCGGACTGATTACCGTCATTACCTTCGGTGTCCGGGCAACCGAAAATTTAATTGACAACTCCAAGCAGAAGAAGGAATTTGAAAATATCATTCTGCCGGTTCTGATGTTCGACCCGGTTCCGTTTGATGACCCCAATGAGATGGGGGATCTGGCGTTGCTGCGTTCCTCTATCTGGGCTTCCATCATCGAAAATAACCAGAAGTATTCTATCAGCGACGGCAACATGGTGGCAGTACCGCAGAGCGACGTCGATGTTGCCTGTGCAAAGCTGTTTGGACCTCAGGTCACCTTAAAGCACCAGGCGTTTGAGGATTACCTTTCGATGTACTCCTACGACGAAGCGACCAAGACCTACTATGTGCCGGTGGATGCCACCATGCTGTACACTCCACAGGTGGAGGAAATCACCCGCAATGGAGATGTCTTCGAGCTGACGGTCGGCTATCTTGTGCCGGACAACCAGTGGATGCAGAGCATCAAAGGGGAGGAATCCACCCCGACCCCAAGCAAATATATGATTTATGCGCTGAAGAAGGTGGACGACCACTATCAGCTGGTGGGCATCAAGGACCCACCGGATGGTGCAGTACCGGGGATCCCGCAGATCAATAATCAGCCGACGGTACCACAGACCACAATAGAGCCGGAACAGCCGCAGACCATTCAGCCG
>FR880260.1:10673-17710 GCA_000435195.1 Clostridium sp. CAG:169
ATTCAGCCGGAGGAAACCGAGCAGTCGCAGCCGGAAGAGACCGAGCAGCCGCAGCAGCAGACCAAACCGGCGGAGGATACCGAAAGCGCCCAGCTTTAAATGGGCGTTTTTGTGGACCAACCGACAGGACAGTGTGAGCATTCTTTCACGCTGTTCTGTTTTTGTTTTGAGAGAAACGAATCGTTTCAGGAGGGAAAGCAGAATGAAAAAAGTACTGGTCATTGGATGTCCCGGCAGCGGGAAAAGTACCCTTTCCCGTGCGCTGCAAAAAAGAACCCAGCTGCCACTGTTTTATCTGGATAGGATGAACTGGAATCCCGACCGGACGACGGTGGAAAGAGAGGTGTTCCGAAAGCGTTTGCAGGCTGTGCTGCAGCAGGAGGAGTGGATTATCGACGGCAACTATGCTTCTACCATGGAGCTGCGTTTGCAGGCGTGTGATACCGTCATCTTTCTGGATTATCCGACACAGCTCTGCCTGGATGGCGTTCGGGAAAGACAGGGAAAATCTCGCCCGGATATGCCATGGATTGAAACGCAGGAGGACAGCGAGTTTATCGAGTTCATCGAACGGTATCACCAAGAAAGCAGACCGCAGGTGATGCAGCTGTTGGAAAAATATTCCGACAAAACAATCGTCATCCTCCACAGTCGGGAAGAAGGGGATCGCTTCTTAAACAGTCTGCTCTGATTGGATTAGACGAAGTTTTTTTGTGCATCTTTTTGGCAAAATCCTATTGAGCGACCCCACAGGCTGTGCTATAATAAAAAACTGTTTGAGAAGAAAAAAGCCCGCCTTCTGTACGGGCGCAAAAGATAGGATGATAAAATTGAAGGTAAAGCTTCTGGTCCAGATTGGAATCGTCTTTGGAATCTGCCTGGTAGGGGAGGGGATTGCCGCGGTTCTGCCCTTTGCGTTTCCGGCAAGTGTCTTGAGTATGCTGCTGCTGTTTGTATTGCTGCTGTGCGGTGTGCTCAAGGTGGAGCATATCCGGGAAAAGGGAGATTTCCTGCTGAAAAACATGGCATTCTTCTTTATCCCATCGGGTGTAGCGCTGTTGGAGCAGGTGGATTTTCTCAAAGGGAAAATCATGATTCTGCTGTTGATTTGCCTGATTACGATGGTGCTGACCTTTGCTGCCACCGCTTTCACCGTGCGGCTGGTCAGCCGTTGGCAGAAGCATCTGAAAAAGGAGGAATGTTAAATGGATGCCGTTTTTTCTTCCCCGCTGTTTGGAATTGTTCTGTGCATCTTTACCTTTGAAATCGGCGTGTGGCTCAACCGCAAGACCCACTCGCCTTTGGCAAATCCGCTGCTGATTGCCGTCGTGCTGTGTATTGCCTTTTTGCAGATTTTCTCGATTCCGCTTGCGGACTTTAACGAAGGCGGCAGGATGATTTCGATGTTTTTGGCGCCTGCCACCGCTGCGCTGGCGCTGTCCATCTACGGTCAGATTGACGTGCTCAAAAAGAACCTTCTGCCGATTGCCGCAGGAACGCTGGTCGGTTCCCTGACCTCCATCATCAGCGTGTTGGGATTGTGCAAATTGTTTGGACTCAGCGATGAGCTGGCTGCTTCCCTGATTCCAAAGAGTGTTACCACACCGATTGCGATGGAAATTTCCCAGCAGCAGGGCGGCATCGTTTCCATCACCGTAGCGGCAGTGATTGTCACCGGGATTTTTGGCGCCATTTTTGCGCCGACCCTGCTCAAGCTCTTTCGGGTCAAGGACCCGGTGGAGGCAGGAATCGCCATCGGCACCTGTAGTCACGCGCTGGGCACCTCCAAAGCGGTCGAGCTTGGTGAGGTGGAGGGTGCGATGAGCGGGATCGCCATCGGCGCTGCCGGCATCTTTACTGTTTTGCTCAGTATGTTTTTATAGAAAAGCCTCTGCTTGTTTCCAAAGGTGACAGGCAGAGCTTTTTTATTGCAGCTTTTATCTGAGGGACAGCGGTCTACTTTGGTAAAAGTATTTTAACTAAAAAGATGCACCACCACTTTTCTTTTTTGTAAGAAGATGGTATAATGAAGTAACCGCAAATATCAAACAGGGAGTGAGAGGTTTGGAGCAGAGACCCGCATTTAAAAAACAACTGCTGGGATTGGAACAGGATGCTGTTTTTCAGTATATCGAACAGATGAGCCGCACCGCGTCCGAGTCGGAACAAAAGTTGCGCGAGCAGATTGATCAGGTCACCCGTTCCCGCGAGGAGTTGGAAGGGCAGATTGCCTCCTTTGAGGAAAAACTGCGCTCGGTCAATGAAACGCTGGACACAGAAAAAGGCAAAAATAAAAAGCTCAGTGAAATGATCGGGTTGCTGCAGGAGGAAATTGACCGCCAGCGCCGCCAGAGCGAAGCACACAGCCGGGAATATCAGGCGATGCAGGAGAAAAACCGACAGCTCAGCGAACAGCTGGGTGCAAACCGTCAGCAGCGCGAGCAGTATGACCAGGCAGTTGCTACCATCGGTTCTGCTATTTTGGAGGCTAAGCAGACTGCTAAGACGATTGTCGAACAGGCAAACGTTCAGGCACAGCAGGTCGTTGAGCAGGCAAACTCCCGGGCACAGGTCATCGAACAGGATACCGGACGATTCTTTGACAGTTTAATCGAGCGGATCGACGGGATGCAGCAGGACTTTATGCTGCTGCACCAGCGGATGGAGGAGTCGGTCAACTGCCTCAATAACCGCTTTGCCCAGTTGGATGAGGATATTGCCCATGCCAGAGAGATTGTTTTGGAAGCAAAAGAAAGGCTTGGGCAGCAGGGAAAAAAGTAAGTCCGGTAGAGCAGGGCGCAGAACACTTTGCCGGACAGGAAACAACTGCGCAGCCCAATACCGAGCTGACAAGGCTCAAGGAGCAGCTGAAGGATAAAAAATTCTGGATGCGCGCGGTGAAACGATATGCCGGACGCGGCAGAAAGGATGTTGAGGAATTATGACAGAAGCATTGAGAATGGACGTGGAGCAACTGCGTGAGCAGGCAGGAGAACTGGCAATCGAGCAGCATCTGCTGCTTTCGGGATGGGTATACGGCTTCACCGACCAGGCACATAAACGCATCTATGACCTGCTGGCAGACGACAAGGTGTTGCCGGTGGATTTGGATAAAGCAATCATCTTTTATACCAATCCGTCTCCGTCCCCGAAAGGGCAGAAAATCGGTGCGGTGGGACCGGCAGCTTCGCTGAATATGGACATTTATCTGCCGCAGATGATGGATTTGGGCGTAATTGCCACCATCGGCAAGGGAGAGCGCTCCAAAGAGGCGTATGAAACCATCCAGAAGCATGGCGGCGTTTATCTGACCGCAGTGGGCGGAACGGGAGCATTGCTTTCCAGCTGCATCGAGGAATGGGAAACGATTGCTTTCGAGGACCTTGGCGACCAGGCGATCAGACGCTATCTCCTGAAGGATTTTCCGGTCACCGTAGCAGCAGACAGCACCGGACGCAACCTGTTCGAGATTGGAAGATTCAAATACCGCAGATTCTAATCGAAAAATTAAATTTGATTCATGCCGTCTTTGCAATTTAAAGGAAGGACAACTGCATGGAAAAAGTGGGACGGCAGACCCTGTTGGGTCTTGCCGTCCTTTTTATAGCTAATAAGGGGGATTTTCCCCTTTCTTTTTTAAAACAGCAGTTGACTTTGTGGCTTAATAGAACAAGGAGGGAAAAAGATGAAAGCAAAACGAATCGTTTGGTTGGTGCTCAGCTTTTCTGTTTTGTTGCTACTGCTGACCGGATGCCAGCGGAATGCGGGGAATCATTCGGAGATTCAGCAGGTTGTTCCACAGCAGCAAAATGAACAGGGAGTAGCACTGGACAGCCAGTTCCAGCTGTTGTTGTCCGATGGAATGAGTGAGGAACAGATACGAGAACAGCTGCAAATCGTTCCGCATTTGGAATATACCCTGCAAAAGGCGGACGGAGGATGGACGCTGATCCCCGCTTCTGCCTTAAAAGAGGACGAGGTCTATACATTTCGGGTGAAGGACAGCAAAGGGAATCCCCTCCACTCCTTCGCTTTTCAAACGCAGTCGCCGTTGAAGGTGGTGTCGACCTATCCGCAGGACGGAGGCTATCTCTGGGACGACAACGGCATCGAAATCGCCTTCAACAAAAATATCGCCGGTTCTGCAAGTCAACTGCTGCAAATCACACCGCAGGTCGAGGGTGTGACGAAGGTGAAAGGAAAGAAGCTGGTGTTCTGTCCGACCCAATCCTTCGAGGAAGGAAAGGGTTACCAGGTCACGGTGAAACAGGGAGTGACTGCCTTGACCGGCGAACAGCTGGAAGAGGATTACCGGATGACACTCAAGGTGAGCAGCCGGAATGAAAAAATCACCATCAGCGAAAAACGGATGGAAACCTTTTTGCCGGGAGATTTGACCGTTGCCCAACTCTACGGCGAGTACAAGGGAGTTTTAAAAACCGACCTCTATCGCTTTTCAGATGTGGAGGATTACATCCGCGCAGCAAAGCAGGTCAATGCGACCGTCCGCTACGATAAAATCTCCCACAACCGTCTGGACCCGAAGCAGTTTTCGGTGGAGGAATACACCAGCTTCGAGCAGATGCCGCTGAGTCAGGAGAACTATTCGCTCAAATCGCTCATCCTGCCCGATGGGATGGAGGAAGGCTGGTATCTGGCGGATATTTCCATCCCGGACGGAGAGGAAAATGACTGGGTGCAAAAGCTCATCCAAATCACCAACACCTCCGTCTATACCCAATCGCTGGGTGGCAAGCTGCTGGTCTGGCTCAATGATGCCGACACCCATCAGCCGATGGCAGGCTGTACGGTCCAGATTTCCGACTGCAAAAGCGACCGAACGGTGGAGGGTGTTACCGATGCACAGGGTATGGTGACGATAGAAACCGGCGAGATGGCGGACGGTTGGCTGTCTGTTCGCAAGGATGACAAGCTCACCTATTTCCAGCGGGTTCCATTGGACCAGGAGCGGGAGGAACCGCTGGACGAGCTGTATTATACCACCCTGTACACCGACCGCGAGATCTACCAGTCGACCGATGAGATTCGCTTTTGGGGAAATATCGCACCGCGCCGTGAAGGATTGGAGCAGCCAAAGCAGCTCGAGATTGCCCTGGACGATGTGTATGTGCAGCAGGTGGAGGTGGATGAAGAAGGATACTTCACCGGATCCCTCTCCTTCACCGCCCTCAAACAGGGCGCCTACTCCTTTGCAGTAAGAAGGGAGCAGGACAAAAACTACCGCATGGAATATCTGTCGATTGGAGATTACAGCAAGCCGGCGTATATCATCGATGTGCAGCCGGACAAGGACTATTTCACCGCAGACGAGGAGATTTCCTTTACGATACAGGCAAACTACTTTGATGGACTGCCAGCGGCAAATGTTGCCCTGCGGGCGAACTGCTACTGGCTGGATTTGGACAATGAGGAGTTTGTGTTGGATGAAAACGGAAAAGCCAGCCTGCGCACCAAGCTCAAGTCGGACTATGAATTCGCAGCCTGGACGCCGGAGCAGCTTTATCTGTATGTGAACAGCGCCGGTGAGGAGGAAATCGAAGTCCAGTCGGAGTGTGATTTTACCGTCTTCCCATCCCGATATGCAGTGGACCTTTCGCTGGACACACCGGGACAGCTGAAGATACGAACCGCAGAAATCGACCACGACCGTCTGCTGGTCCAAAAGGAAGAAAAGGACAAGAGCGATTTTGACCATTACAGCAAGCAGGCTGTCGACCTGCCAATCCATCTTCGCATTTACCACGAGGAGTGGGTGGAAACGGTTGTCGATACCTACTACGACAGCATCAATAAACGAAGTATCCCGGTGAAAAAGGGCGAGTGGAGGACCGAGGAGGTGTTCAGCCGCCAGCTGAAGACGGTCGATGGAGAGGTCGTTTTGGAAAATCTTCCGATAGAGGAAAGTAGGAGCTGGAAAAGCTATTACAGCTACCAGATTTCCTTTGACGGCGATTACGGCTGGCAGATTCAGCAGAGGAAGAGGGATTATCGAAGTTCGCTTGCCCTGAACGGAAGCGGCAATTCCTATTCCTTTGTGCCGGATGACCGCTATGAAAAGGGCTCCTTTGCAATCGGGGAATCGTTGGAGCTGGGCTTGTATCAAGACGGTAAGCCGGTGGAGAATACCGGTCGGGTGCTATACACCCTTTTGCAAGACCGGGTGATCGAGCAGGGCGTCTACGGCAAGGAGAATCAAACGCTGACGATGAAGGAGGAATATCTGCCGAACTTTGCAGTATTCGGCGCCTACTTTGACGGCAGACACATTTATCAGGTAGAGAGCTACGATATAGCATACCGCTATGACGAGAGAAAACTTTCGATTGATATTACCACCGATGCAGACAACTACCAACCGGGCGAGGAGGTGACCGCCTCCTTTACAGTCAAGGATGCAAGCGGTCAGCCGGTCCCGCAGGCAAGACTGTGCGTCGGTGTCGTGGACGAGTCTGTTTTTGCCGTACAGCCGCAGGATGTCGATTTAATCAGGCAGCTGTATCAAACGGTTTTCCATTATTACCCGGAATGGGATGTTTCCTATCATGAGTACAATTTTGGAGATTACCCGATGGAGGGCGGACGCGGCGGCGGTGACGGCGAAGCCAACGTGATGCGTTCGGAGTTTGTGGATACGACCGCATTTGAACAGCTTACTTGTGACGAAAACGGCAAGGCGCAGCTGACCTTCACCCTGCCGGACAACATCACCGACTGGCGCATTACAGCAGCGGCGATGAAGGGCAAAACGGCAGGGGACAACATCGGTCATGCCATCGCCTCCAAGCCGTCTTATCTGCTGCCGCTGGTGACCGAAAGCTATTTGACCGAAGATGATTTGACAGCAGCAGTCGGTTACAGTACATTGGAGCAGACGAGCCAACCGGTCAACTGCACCGTCAGCCTGTTGGATTTAACCGGAAAGGTGCTGGATTCCAAGCAGGTCACCCTCTCCAAGGGCAAGAAGAGTGGGGTCAACTTCGGCAAACAGCCGCAGGGAAGCTATCAAATCCTCTTTG
>FR880261.1 GCA_000435195.1 Clostridium sp. CAG:169
GCGCTGGGCGCCCGCGGAAAAACGGTGGTGGAGGATATTCGCCATCTGCTGCGCGGATATGAGCATCTGGACCGGACAATCAACAGTCTGGGGGGATGTATCGTCCGCAAAACCATGTGAAAATAACGAGGTCAATCAATAAAGAATCCTGTCAGAAAGGAGAAGCAAAATGCCACAAGCTCAGTCACGCGGCTCGCCAAAAGGGCGGACCTTTCGCAAAATCAGAAAATATCTTTTCCATTATATTTTGCTTGCGGCATTTTGCCTTGCGATTTTGTTTGTCATGTGCTACACCGTTTTTTTTAAATTGGACCAAATCCAGGTCAACGGGTGCAGCGTTTACAGTCAGGCACAGATCATAGATGAAATCGGAGCGCAGAAAGGGGAGAGCCTGTTCAAGGTCAACATCTCCAACGCAGAAAAGCTGCTGGTCGGCAAATTGCCCTATGTGCGCTCGGTTAAAATTTCCAGAAAGTTCCCGACCACCCTCAAGGTGGATGTCCAGGAGGAGGAAGTTCTGGGAGCGGTGTACACAAACGAAGGTTTTGCCATCCTCTCCACAACCGGCAAGGTGCTGGAAACCAAGGTGCTTGCCCTGCGGGAAGGAATCCCCCGCATTGTCGGTCTGGTGGGATTGACCTATGAAACGGGTGGTTATCTGCGCAAGAGCGATACCAAGGATGGGGAGCTGCTCGACCAGATTAAGGTGCTGCAGGAGGTGCAAAAGCAGCTTGCAGCAAACCAGCTGACCGACATCACCTACTACGATGTAGGAGATATTTTGAATATCGAGGTGATGTTGGAGGACAAGCTGCTGCTCAAACTGGGCTCTCCCAGTGAAATGGATTACAAGCTGGAATTTATCAGCAAGGTGCTGGCAGGCAAAAAATCGGGTGAGGAGGAGTTTGAGCAGGTGCCGGAGGAAGGGACTCTCGACTTTAGCAGTCCGCCTGCGCTGCACACCATGTCCATCAGCATCGACAAGGTCAAAAATGAGGAAGCCTATCTGGACTACGGCTCCAATCAGCTGCAACAGACCGACAACATCGCCGGTGGGCAGCAGTCAGAACCACTGCAAACAACTCCGGTTGAAACGCCGGAGGAACAGCAGACCACAGAAGAACAGTCGACAACTTCCGAGCAGCAGTCGAATCAGCAGCCTCAAAACGACCAGCAGCCCGCCGAGCAGTCACAGAGCCCGCTGGAAGGACAGCAGCCGGTGCAGAACAGCGGACCACAGGTCATCAACGGGGTGGTGATTGGCGGCGACAGTACGGAACAAGGCAACACGCAAAACCAAACACCACAGACAAATACTACACCACTGCCAAGCGCTTCGGGTACGCCGCAGCAGAACACTGCACCGCAGGTCAACGGCTCGGGTACGACATCCGGGACGCAGGAGGGACAAAGCCAATCCACGCAGACCGGCACTCCCAACGCGGCAGGACAGTCCGGGGTGTTCAACGCACCCAGTCAGGCTCCAATCGTCAACGGAGGGTAAATTTTAGTCAAAAAGCACAGAAGCAACTGCAATCTATTTGCTATTTTTAGAATTTGTCTTTTTTATGCAATCTTCTATTGAAAAATATATGAAAATCTGATACCTTATATATGTATACTTTTATCTTTTCATTTGTTTTGTCAGTAGATTTCCCCATGAAGCAGGAAAACGGGAACTATGGATAAATTTTGATGATAGCTTGCATCTTGTATGCTGGAGATAAAACTTAGGAGGAACGAAAAAGATGATGGCGAATTTTGAACTCGACAACGATTATGATGGCGTAGAAGTGACCATAAAGGTCATAGGCGTCGGCGGCGGTGGCGGAAACGCAGTCAACAGAATGATTGAAGGCGGCATGCAGGGTGTGGAATTTATCTCCATCAACACCGATGCGCAGGCGTTAAAGAACTCGAAAGCCAGCCAGAAGATCGTCATTGGCGACCGTCTGACCAGAGGACGCGGAGCAGGAGGCGTTCCCGAGAGAGGTCAGAAGGCAGCGGAAGAAAGCCGCGATGAGATTGCAGCTGCAATCAAAGGCTGTCAGATGATTTTCATTGCAGCCGGCATGGGCGGCGGCACCGGCACCGGAGCGGCTCCTGTTGTGGCACAGGTGGCAAAGGAAATGAACATCCTGACGGTCGGTATCGTGACCAAGCCGTTTGAATTTGAGGGCAAAAAGAGAATGGAACAGGCAGAGCGCGGCATCGCAACCCTCAAGGAAAATGTGGATGCCCTGGTCGTTATCCAGAACGAGCGTCTGCGTCTGGTTTCGGAAACCAAGATTACCCTGCTCAACGCCTTTGCAGAGGCGGACAACGTCCTCAAGCACGGCGTACAGAGCATCTCCGACCTGATTTACACACCGGGTCTTATCAACCTCGACTTCGAGGACGTTTGCCAGATCATGCGCGGCGCAGGCTCCGCTCACATGGGTGTCGGTCGTGCAAGCGGCAAGGACAAGGCAGAGATTGCTGCAAAGGCAGCCATCTCTTCTCCACTGCTCGAATCTTCGATCGACGGTGCAGAGAGGGTCATCCTCAACATCACTGCTCCATCGGATATCGAGCTGGACGAGGTCAACCTGGCTGCGGATATGATCCGTGCCTGTGCGCATCCTGATGTCAACCTCATCTTCGGTGTTGCGTTTGACGACAGCTTGGATGACGAGATGGTGGTCACTGTCATTGCGACCGGCTTTGAGCTGGACAAAAACTTTGACATCCCGGATTATCGCTTTAAGGCAGCTTCCGCAGAGGAGCCAAAGCAGACAGCCGAGAAGAATGACTACGACCGTCAGGACGATGACGATGAGCCGTATGACATCATGGCACTGTTTGGTCAGAGAAGATAGTCTACATAAGCAAAAGAAAAAGGAAACCGGAAGATTCCGGTTTCCTTTTTTTGTTTTATCGTTTGTTTTGTTCGGCAATGCGCTCGGCAAGGTCGTTGAGGTAGACCCAGCGCTCCATCTTTTGTGCAAGCTGTTCCTCCAGCTCCTCTTTTTCCTGCGTCAGCTGTTGCAAGGCGGTGTAGTCACTGGAATTGCTGCGAATCTGCTGTTCGGTTTCCTCAATCTTTTCTTCCAGCTCGGCGATGACCTGGTCGATCTGCTCGTACTCCCGCTGCTCTTTAAAAGAAAACTTCAGCTTCTCCCGCTGGTTCCTTCCGTCGCGCTTTTCTCCATTGGAGACCGATGCAGTGGACTGCTTTTTGATTCGTTCCTGCTCGGCTACATCGGCTCGGTAGTCGGCATAGCCACCGATGTAGTGGCGCACCTCTCCGTTTCCGGCAAGGACAAAGACGTGGTTCATCAGCTTGTCCAAAAAGTAGCGGTCGTGGCTGACAGCGATGACGACGCCGGGGAAGCTCTCCAGATAATCCTCCAGCACCGCCAGCGTTTCGATGTCCAGGTCGTTGGTCGGTTCGTCCAACACCAGCACGTTCGGTGCCTCCATCAGAACACGCAGCAGATACAGCCGACGGCGCTCTCCGCCCGATAACCGTCCGATTTCGGTGTATTGCAGCTCGCTGGGGAAAAGGAATTTTTCCATCATCTGTGAGGCAGAGAGGGTGCCTTCGGGTGTTTGAATCTCCTGCGAGATACTGCGGATGTAATCCACTGCCTTGACCGATGGGTCAAATTCCTCCCCAATAAAGGATTCCTGAGAGAAGTACCCAATCTTGACGGTGTCGCCGCGAACGATGGTGCCGCTGTCCGGCTCCAGCAATCCGCAAATCATCCGCACCAGGGTGGTTTTTCCGTAGCCGTTGGGTCCGATGATGCCGATGCGGTCGCCGCGCAGCAGGTTGTAGCTGAAATCGCGAACCAGCTGCTTCCCGTCGAAGGCTTTGGAGATGTTGTCGATTTCGATGATCTTGCGACCTAAGCGGGAGGAGAGAGCGGAGACCTCCAGCTTGGATTGGTCAGGGACATACTCGCTGTTCTTCAGCTGCTCAAAGCGATCGACGCGGAACTGTGCCTTGGTGCTTCTGGCGCGTGCACCGCGCTGGATCCAGGCAAGCTCCTTGCGGTACAGGCTCTGGCGTTTGCGCTCGGTGGCAAGCGCCATCTCCTCCCGCTGTGCCTTCAGCTCAAGATATTGTGAATAGTTGGCAGGGTAGGAGTAGAGCTTGCCGTGGTCCAGTTCGACGATGCGGTTGACCACCCGCTCCAAAAAGTAGCGGTCGTGGGTGACCATCAGCAGAGCGCCCTGGAAGCGTTTGAGGTAGCCCTCCAGCCAATCGACCATCTCGCTGTCGATGTGGTTGGTCGGCTCGTCCAGAATCAGCACCTCGGCTTCGGCAGCAAGGGCACAGGCAAGGGCAACCCGACGTTTTTGTCCGCCGGAAAGCTGTGCAATCTTCTGGTCATAGTCGCCAAGACCCAACTGGTTGAGGATGCTTTTGCACTGGTATTCGTCCGCCTGCTGGATGACCTTGGCATCTT
>FR880262.1 GCA_000435195.1 Clostridium sp. CAG:169
GGAGGGGTTTGTATGACTGAATTTGAAAAAAGAAGACACAGGGTTTGCTTTACGGGTCACCGCCCGGAAAAGCTGACTCGCTCCGAAGTGGCCATCAGAAAAGACCTGGAAATTCAAATCTGTCAGGCGGTTGCTGACGGACTGAATGTCTTTGTTACGGGTATGGCACGAGGTGTCGATATCTGGGCAGCACAAATCGTACTGAAACTGCGTGGTGCAGGATATCCCATTAAGTTAATGTGTGCCTGCCCCTATGTTGGCTTTGAGGCTGGATGGAATCAGGATTGGCAGAGACAGTACAAAGAAATACTGGCAGCGGCAGACTTCGTGAAATATGTCTGCGAGGACTACTGTCGTTCTTGCTTTCAAATCAGAAATGAATGGATGGTTAATCATGCTGCCAGGGTCATTGCGGTATTCAACGGAGAAAAAAGCGGAACTAAAAATACGATAGATTATGCGACAAAGGTCGGGGTACCTATTGTCTACATCAATGGATAAGTTTATGATGCCATCGCAGAAAAGTTACTTTGTACAGAAGGAGGAACTTTCATGGATGATAAAACAAAGGCCGATATCGATGCTGGAGTTCCAATGGTGATTGTTCATTGGGATGAAAATGGCACGACCACCTCGCAAGAGGCATACAACCTGGAAAATATCTCTTTGTCCGATTGGCAGAAAGAGCAATTAGCCAGGGCAACATTAGAGGCTTGTCGCAAATTTTATTCTGACCCGGAAAACGTTAAAAAGTACGAAGCATGGAAAGCCAAAAGGGATGAAACAAAAAAGCATAAATAAAATTTGAGTAACCAATTTGCGATGGCATCTCCGTTGCACTTTTCAATTATTCCTTTTTGGGCTATGCACACCCTCCAGACCTTTCATTAAAATGTTCATACGCAAAAACAAAAACAGGCTCCACGGTGACCATTTCAGAATCACCGTAGAGCCTGTTATCGTTAAAAGGTATAGGAAACCCCTTGCAAACAGGGGCTTTTACAAAAAGAAACTGGACACCCGCTTCGATACTCATTGTATCAAAACTGGTGTCCAGTTATGTGATAACCCAACACTTTAGATATTTTTCAAAATGCCTTGTGTTTTTGCTATCATCGAGACA
>FR880263.1:0-498 GCA_000435195.1 Clostridium sp. CAG:169
TGCCCGTCGGGCAGTAGGGGAGGAGATATTCGACCAAAAGCAGCTGGTGGAGGTCGCCATGCCGATGACCCGCGACCCGCAGCTGCTGGAGGAAAGCCACCAACAGGCAGCCGAGCAGATTGAGGCGCTGCTGGATGGGAACAAGACGGTGGTCTTTCTGACACTGGGGGACCCTGCCATCTATTCTACCTATATATATGTACACAAACGGGTGCAGCAGCACGGCTATGCGGTGGAGATGGTGCCGGGCGTGCCTTCCTTCTGCGCAGTTGCTGCCAAGCTCAACATCAGCCTTGCCGAAGGCGCGCAACCGCTGCACGTCATCCCCGCCTCCTATCAGGGCGTGGAGGAAGGCTTGGAATGGGCAGGACCCAAGGTATTGATGAAAACCGGACGCTCGATGAAAAAGGTCAAGCACCTGCTGCAACAGCGCGGTGCGTTGGACAAGGCGCAGATGATTCAGAAGTGCGGCATGGAGGGGGAGCAGATCTACCGCTC
>FR880263.1:526-1130 GCA_000435195.1 Clostridium sp. CAG:169
CGAGGTGGACGAGGACGCCAGCTATTTTTCGGTCGTCATTGTAAAAGATTAAGCAACACGAACAGGAGAGAGAAGATATGGTCTATTTTGTTGGAGCCGGTTCGGGAGCGGTGGACTTGATTACCGTTCGCGGACAAAGACTGCTGCGTCAGGCGGATGTGGTGATTTATGCAGGGTCGCTGGTCAACCCGCAGCTTTTAAAGGAAACACGACCGGACTGCCGCCTCTACAACAGCGCCAAGATGACCCTGGAGGAGGTGCTGGAGGTCATCGAGCAGGCGCATCGGGAACAGGCGTGCATCGTGCGCCTGCACACCGGCGACCCGTGCCTGTACGGCGCCATCCGCGAGCAGATGGATCAGCTGGATGCGCTGAACATCCCATATGAGTATGTTCCCGGCGTCAGCTCCTTCTGTGCGGCTGCCGCGGCACTCAATGCCGAATACACCCTGCCGGACGTTTCCCAGACGGTCATCATCACCCGCATGGCAGGCAGAACGCCGGTGCCGGAAAAGGAAGAGATTGCAAAGCTGGCAGCCCATCAGGCGACTATGGTCATCTTTTTAAGCACCGGTCTGCTGGAGGGCTTGCAGCAGCGGCTGAT
>FR880264.1 GCA_000435195.1 Clostridium sp. CAG:169
TTGCAAAGATGCCGTTGAGTCCGGGTTTGGTGACGATGATCAGCGGCAGCTTGTCCGGGTCGACATACATCCTTCTTGCCAGAGAGGAAACGTTGTCGCGGAAGTCGTCGTAGCAGATGGTCACCTTCGGCAGCAGCTCGAGTGCGCGGGCAAGGGTGTGGTTGCTCTTTGCCTGCTGGCTGCGCAGGATGAAGATCAGCTGTGCATCCAGTGCATTGTAGCGCTCGTGGTGTTCAATCAGCTCATTGAGGATATGCTCGGTCGGCTCCTTGCCTTCCTCCAGCCAGAACAGGATGTTCGAACGACCTTCGGTCAGCTGCTGGGCTGCAATCTTGCCGCCGTTTTCATCCTGCAACGAGAACGGCAGAATGTCCATATTCTCCAGCATATCCGAGATGCGGGTGTCGCGCAGACGGATGGTCAGCTGCTGCGGCTTGTCCTGTGCAACGGTGAAGCGGTACTCCTTGGCAAACAGGCTGCCGTTTGGCATTCTCTTGGCGGTAATCAGGCGGTAGTCACCGGGAGTCAGCTCACAGTCCAGACGACCGTCCTTCCATTCGCGCTCGCTCAGGTTGAGGGTGGTGTAAACACCGTCGCGCAGCAGGGCAAGGCTCCAGTTCTGGAAGTAGACCCACTTGGTGTCATCGCCGGACAGCAGGGTGAACGGCAGGACGCTGCCCTGTTCGGACTGCTCTACATTGTGGAAGCTGCCGTCGCGGTAGAACTGGACTGCGTGTGTTTCCGGGTTGATTCGTGCAGGCACACCGATGGTACGGCAGATAGCGGTGAACAAAACCTTCTTGGAATTGTGGGAGCCGTATCCGACCTTCAGCAGCGCATTTGGTGTGGTAGTCAGCGAACCGTATTCGCGGTCATCGTTGGAGGAGATGTGCTGGAGAATCCAAGCCCACAGCTGATGCGGGTCGGCAGCAAACTGCTCCTTCTGCTCGGCAGAGAAGGCATCCAGCAATCCCTGGCGGAAAGCGGTCAGTGTTTCATGTTCAACGCGAGGGGAGAGCAGATATGGGATGTAGATTTCCTCCGGCAGGTCGCCCTGAGCCGGTGCCAGCAGCATATGCTGCTCGAGGATGTCCGCTTTCAGGTCGGTTTGATCCTTAACAGTCAGCTGATGGAGCAGCTTTGCACGCAGCTGCATCTGTTTAGAATCAGCAGCATTCTGCAAGAAGGTGTGTACCTCATCGGCGTTGCCCTTTGCATCAAAGAGCGCTTTGGCTGCATATTCGGCGCAGACTCCGTCCAACCCAAGCGCCTGTGCTGCCTGTGCCGCCGACTGCTCGGTGTGGAAGGTGCCTTCCTTGCGGTGCAGCAGG
This sequence comes from Clostridium sp. CAG:169, assembly GCA_000435195.1. GTDB lineage: Bacteria > Bacillota > Clostridia > Oscillospirales > Ruminococcaceae > Negativibacillus. Next base: position 1,332 of record FR880264.1, read on the forward strand.
GAAGCGGCATGGTCAAACCGCTGCTGCTGGGTCGCCTTCTGCTCATCGGTCAGGCGAACGGCAAATTTCATGTTGTCCTTTGGTGGAACGACATCGTATTCGGCTCCGTCCAGCTCGGTGGTCTGGCAGGCAGAAGCGTTGGTGAAGTCAATCTGTACCGATGGCTCCTTGCGGGTGTCGACCAGGCGGGTGATAAAGCGTCCGTCCTTGAGCGCATGGATGTGCAGGTCGCCCAAGCCCAGTGTGATGGAAGCCTTTCCGTTTTCATCGGTGACCAGGGTAGAGATTGGGAAGAACTCGGAGTAGTTGAGCAGCTCGATGCGCAAGGTCACGCCGGAGAGCGGCTGACCGTTTTCGGTGACGGTGACCGAGAAGGTCTGTGTATCTGCGTAGCGGCTCAGCTCGTTGCAGACGGTGGTCAGACCCTCGTGGGTAACAATCTCCTCATTCTCCACATAGTCGGAGAACATACGGCTGTGGATAATCATGGCGCGGGAGGCAGCTGCGGTAAACCAGCCCTTGTCCAGAACCTCTTCCGGCTCGCAGGCGCCTAAGTAATGCCAGTCGCCGTCGCACCAGACCTCAATCCAGGCGTGGTTGTCATCACAGTGCGGCCAGCGTGGGGTGTAAATCTGACGGGTCGGGATGCCCACACTGCGGAAGGCGGTGGTTGCAAAGGTGGATTCCTCTCCACAGCGTCCGTAAGCACAGCGCAGGACGGTCATCGGATTGGCGGTGCGGTCGTCGGTGGTGCGGTAGGTCGCATTTTCAAAGCACCAGTAGTTTAATTCCAGTGCCGCTTCCTTCATGCTGCCGGTCTTGCCGGACCGCACCAGTCTGGGCCAGCACAGGTCATAAAAGGTGCGGCGGCAATCGACGATGTCCTCGGTGTTGATGCGGTAGTAAAGGACGTGGTTAAAGAAGATGTCCTCCGGGATGCTGCTGCACCACGGGGTGTTCTCCCGCAGGAAGAGGGCGTGGTCGACATATTTTAAAAAGAGGGAAAAATCATAGTTTGCAATATCGCTGATGGGCATGGTGCCATACAGATATTTCATGCAGACCTGCTGTGCCGCAGAGCACTGTGCCAGTCCGTCTTCGATTTCCTGTGCGCGGCTGCCGAAAAACGGGCGGGCAGCTTCAAAATATTCTTCCGCCTTTTTGCACAGCAGAGGGGTAAAGGTGAGATTACAACTCATAAAACAAAGGTTCCTCCTTCAAGATGGGTTTACATTTCTATCTGCACAGCAGTACCTTTTGGATGATTGGCTGCTGTGAATCAGCTTATTGATTGACCGCAGAGGTCAATACCGCTTTTGCCTTGGCAATCTCCTCGGCGCTGGTCTGCCAGAGGGTATACTCGCTGACCAGCGGCAGACCCATGCTGACCTCTTGCTTGCGGTAGGTCATCGGGCTGTCCAGGGTAACTTTGCCGGACATATGGAAGGAGGTCGCGCCGGTCAGTTTAGCCAGCTGCTCAATGACCGAGGCTTTGACACCGCTGCCGATGAGGATGTCGATCTCTCCTTTGGCAAGCTGCACCAACTCGGTCAGCAGTTCCTTGCCTTCAAGGGCGGTGTTCTTCTGCCCCGAGGTCAGAATGGTGCCGATGTGCAGCTGCTTTGCCTGTTCAAGCGCCTGATATGGGTCGCAGCAGACATCGAATGCCCGGTGCAGGGTCACGCTCATCGGACCGGCTTCCTCCATCAAAATTGCCATGCGCTCGACATCCAGACTGCCGTCCGGTTTGAGGATGCCGATGACCACACCGTCCGCTTTGGCTTCGCGGAACATTTTGACATCGCGGCGGATGATTTCAAATTCCTCGTCGGTGTAGCAGAAATCGCCGAAGCGGGGACGGATGAGGACATTGATGAGGATGTCACAGCGTTCCCGGATGCGGTGGTAGAGATTGATGTCGGGTGTGGTGCCGCCGATGAGCAGGTTGGCACACAGCTCCAGACGGTCAGCTCCGCCTTCTTTGGCGGCAAGAGCGGATTCGACAGTGTCGACACAACATTCAAGCAATGGTTTTTTCATCTTGATAAAACTTCCTTTTTATTTTTAGAATCGGTCAGCCGCGGTGAAATGGCGGTCCAACAGGAAATAGAGGGTAGCGGTCGGGGAACCGGTCGCACCCTTGCCGTCATATTCGTGCGCAGCCTTGTCCAGCCATGCGGTTCCGGCGATGTCCAGGTGCATCCATGGGCGCTGCTCGCAGAATTCGCGCAGGAACAGACCGGCAACGATGCTTCCGCAGCCTGCGCGGGAGGAGTTGACCAGGTCGGTGATGTCGCCTTTGACGATTTCAAAGTATTCCTCGTCGGTGGGCAGGTCGACAAATTTTTCACCGGCTCTTGCCGCTGCACGCAGCAGCTCGTCCTCAAACAGGTCGTCGTTGGTCATCACACCGGCGCGCACACTGCCGTATGCCTGTACAATGGCTCCGGTGAGGGTGGCAACGTCGATGACGCGGTCGGCTTTTTCTTCCCGCACCGCATAGGTCAGGGCGTCGGCAAGAATCAGTCTGCCTTCGGCGTCGGTGCTGAGGATTTCGACCGTTTTGCCGTTCATCGCAGTCAGCACGTCGCCCGGTGTGCAGGCGGAGTTGGACAGGCGGTTTTCTACAATCGGAATGACCGCTACCACGTTGGTCTTTGCCTGGTTGCGGGCTAATGCACAGACGGCAGCAGCAACGCTGGCAGCTCCGCCCATATCGGACTTCATAGCTGCCATCCCTTTGCCGCTTTTGAGCGAGTAACCGCCGGTGTCCATGGTGACACCCTTGCCGACCAGAGCGGTGACCTCTTTGTCATCGGGATTGCCCATATACCGCAGCACGACCACGCTGCACGGCGAATCGCTGCTTTGACCGATTGCCAAAAACAGCTCCATCTTCAGCTGCTTTGCCTGCTGGGCATCCACCACCTTGACCTGGCAGCCTGCCTGCTGACCTGCCTGTGCAATCTGCTGGCTAAGAATCTGCGGGTTCATGTAGTTGCCGGGGGTGTTAACCCAATCGCGCGCCATCATGGTGCAGTCTGCAACGACCAGGGATTTGGTGACAATCTCCTGAATCTCCTGCTGATGGGCATCCTCAAAGCCCTGAAGATAGGCGGTATATTCATACGACGGTTTCTGGCTGCTGTAAAATCCTGCATATTCATACAGACCCAGTGCAATGCCGGTGGTCAGGTGGTAAACGCTGTCGATGCCGAACAGCTTGACGACATCGGCGCAGTCCACCTGATATTCGGTCTGTTTCATCCGGCGCATCGCCTTTGCCATAGCGGCAGCAGCATTTTTGACATGGGAAAGGGTCATGCTCTCTTCATCACCCAGTCCAATCCACAGGTGCAGCACATCGTCCACAAAGCTGCAAAACTGGGTCTGGCGCTGTGCATCAAACACCTGCTGAATCTGCGGCGGGCAGCATTCCAAAGAGGGAAGGGATACCAAATGTGCAACCGCACCGGCTTTTTTACTGTTATCGACCAGAATCATGCCAATTCCTCCATTTCCATTGATTGATTTTATTTTAACACACTCATCATAGCATATTTTTACGAAAAATGGAATGCAGCATCCGATGAAAATTTTTTATTGCTCGGATTCCAGCGACTGGATGCACTGTACGCAATGCTCCAGATAGATGCGGCGGAAAGCAGGATATTCACCCAAGCCCTTTAAAATCGGCTCAGTCTGGTAGCCTGCCTGCTCAAAGCAGCTCTTCCAGGAGTCCTCCTCCTCACCGCACAGGTCGTTGATGGCGTGGTCACCGGCAACCACCATCAAAGGAGCCAAAAAGACCTTGCTTGCGTGGATGGCTGCCACCTCCTGCATCACCGTTTGCAGGTCGGGGTAGCCTTCGACGGTGCCGACAAAGAAGTTTTTGCAGCCGCGGGCTTTCAGACGGTAGTCCAGAGCCGGGTAGGTGGCGTTGGCAGGATGCTCGGTTCCGTGACCCATCAGCACCAGAGCGGCGTCGGACGGGATGTTGGAAAATTCCTGCACCAGCGCTTCGGTCACCTGCTCGTAGTCCTCAGAGGAGGTCAGCAGCGGCCAGCCGCAGGCAATGTGGTCAAAGCGACCCTTCCAGTTTTCCACCTCGCGTTTTACATCGTCGAACTCAAATCCGCCCATCACATGGGTCGGTTGGCAGATGACGGTGGAATAGCCTTCTGCTTCCAGCTTTTCCAGCGCCTGCGCTACTGTGTCGACCTCGATGCCATCGCGTTCACGCAGCTTTTTAATAATCATTTTGCTGGTGAAGGCACGGCGGATGGTGTATTCCGGGAAGGCGCTGCGGAAGTCCTCCTCAATGGCGCCGATGGTTTTCTCCCGGGTCTGTGCGTAGCTGGTGCCGAAGCTGACCACCAGAATGGCTTTTTTGTTTGGAGAGGAGCGTTTTACAGGGGAAAGCTCCACCGTTTGTTCGTCAGAGGCTTTTTTGAGTGCAGAGAGGCACAACCCCGCAGCAGCGGAAGCCAAAGCAATGCCAAGCAGTTTTTTCATAAGTTGTAGACTCCTTTTTGTAGTTGATGTTTTTACAAAGGATGAAAGCGCAAAAATATCCATCCTTATTATACCATACTCTGTAAAAAACAACAGATGAAAAGTTGGGATTTAGTAATGAATAAAAATTAATTTTTGTTAGTAGACAAAAGAACTTGTTCGTACTACAAGGTGGATATTGCATCGAATAATGTCATTTGATAGTTTTCCAGAAGCAACTGATTTTTAGTGCCAGTAATGCTATAATTAGTTAGTAGTGCTTCAACTACAGGATTTCTGTTTGTTTCTTTTGCACCGACATGATAAAAGTGTTTTTGTGTAATCTTTTGGCAGTCGCTCCATATTTGTGTAATATAATCATTTTGTCGGTAATCATTGTGATCCCATGTGGAAAGCATAAAATTTGCACTGCTTGAAGTCAACAATTTATGAAGAGAAGATTCTGATTGCTCATCCCAACTGTCATAATAATCAACATTTCTTCCGATATATGGGGGATCACAATAAATAAAATCGTTTTGACTTGCCATAGAAATGGTTTTTTCAAATGATTGACAGATAAAGACCCAATCGTGTTGTTGTAAAAGTTCTGAAACATGAGCAACCTGATTAACGATTTTTGTTATGTATGCTTTGGAAAATCGATGTGGTTTGTGCCCATAAGGAACATTGAATTCGTAGCTTTTATTAAATCGAATCATTCCATTAAAGCAGGAGCGGTTTAAAAACAGGAAATCTAGCGGATTGTGATCTTTATTAAAACGCGCACGAACAGCGTAATAATATTCATCGTCTCCTTGTTCTAAAAGTCTTCCTTCATGTTCAAGAAATTCTCGTACAGAAATCGGCGTAATAACACCACTTTTAATTTGATTATAAAATTCGATAATATGTGGGTTTGTATCTGCAAAGATTGCATGATTTGGTTCCACATTAAAACCGACAACCCCAGACCCCATAAAAGGTTCAATCCAAATAGAGTTTTGGTTGACAATAACACTTTGTTTGATAAGTGGAACCAGTTTTGTTTTAATTCCCTGTATTTTTATGGGTGGGACATATATTGTATCTTTCATTTTATTCTCCTTTTGATAGCTTTGGGATTGTTTAGATTTGCTGGTAACCCCCGATATTGCAAATATTCTTCAAAAGAAGAGAGCTTTTTGCGTTTTCCATTGACGAGAACTTCAATTTTACCGAAATTTATCCAATAGTCATCAAATAGTTCTTCTCCCGCTTTTGCAAATACACCATTGCCATTTACTATGTCCTCAATTTTTTGGATACTGCCAATATTGGCTGTATTACCACTTCCGCCTTTATCACTTGCAATTTTCCATTTTTCTTCGGCAAAAAATAAGAAGTTGGTAATGACCGCAGGGATATGTTCGATTTCATCAAGAGAGTAGATATGAGTTTCTTCGTTTTTATCTAGTGATGTTCTTGAATAGATAATCCCCAAACAAAAGTGAGCGCTGTAATCATCGTATGGATATTGGATGTTTTTGGTACTGGTCCTATTGATAAAATATTCTCCATGAGAACCAAGGGTAAACCCGTTACAGAATCCTGGATAGTTATTATCACGATATGTGGTTTTTAAATCTACAGCAAATTTGATATTTCGATTTTTCTTACAGATAAATGTTAAATCGGGATACCAATTTTGAAATGTAGCAAGCTCGACATCATATCCAATACTGTTAGCAAAAGAAAGAAAATGGGGGAATAAATGGAGTTCAAGTACTTTTGAAATGATTTTAGTATCAGACGAAATCATGTAGATGTTTTTAAAAATATCTATAAATCCGCGTATATTCCAATCGTCACCCGTAGAGATACGATCAGTTAAGGTTGTTGCAAAATGTTTCAGTTTTATTCCAAAATCAATTTTTTCGACTTCATTTTTCATTTGGAGCAATCCTCCTGTTTTTGTATACTTGTTACATTACATCATAAAAAATTCCAATATCATACATATTAAGTATATCATAGCAAAAATGAGAAGACAACATCATCTTCAGAAACGCTTATTTTTACCACCTCTTTCTTGAATCGGACCGGAAAGAATGATAGAATAAAAGCAGCAAACCACTTTTGCAACAGAAGGAGAGGACAGGATGAAAGAGAAAGTGATTTTGATTTCAATAGATGGGATGAGACCGGATGGCTTTTTGCAGTGCGGACACCCCTTTGTCAAGCAGATGCTTGAGCAGTTCAGCTTCTGTTTACAGGCATGGTCGGTGGTTCCGCCTGTCACCCTGCCGTGCCACACCTCCATCTTTTACGGGGTGGAGCCAGCCCGACATGGCATCATCACCAATCAGTACCATCCGCCGGTTCGTCCGATCCGCGGACTGGCAGAGCAGCTGGAGGCAGCGGGCAGCATCAATGCGGCTTTTTATAACTGGGAGCCGATGCGCCACGTCTGGCAGTCGGGCAGCATGAAGTACAGTCTGTATGTGGATGCCTACCAGCAGGAGAACACAGATGCTTTTTTGACCGGTCAAGCCATCGACCTGATTGAGCGGGTGCAGCCGGATTTTGTCTATCTGTATCTGGTGGAGACCGACGACAAGGGTGGGCACGACTGCGGATGGATGACCGAAGAATATCTGCGGCGGGTAGCCAACGCCATCGACTGTGTGCAGCGGGTATTTGAGGCAGCAGGTGAAAACTACCATATTTTTGTGACAGCGGACCACGGCGGACACGGGCGCGACCACGGAGAGGACTGCCCGGAGGACATGACCATCCCGATGTTCTTCTACGGAAGATGCTTTGAAAAGGGCAAACAGCTGGAAGGGCTGAATCTGATGGACCTTGCGCCGACCATCGCCTCGCTGATGGGGGCAAATCTTTCCCGCGAGTGGGAAGGAAACGATTGGACCGAGCGCTTACGAAAATCATAAACCAGGAAAAGGAATGGGAATCTGAGAATGAAAACATCAAAAAAATTTGCAATGATGCTGATGGGCAGTGAATATAACACCAAAAAGGATTATGTTGTGATGCAGACGGAATCGACCGAGACCCATATTTTTACCGTCAATACCCCGGAGCAGGCGGTGGAGCTGGCAGGACAGCTGGCACAGCAGGGCTTTGGCGCAATCGAGGTGTGCGGCGCCTTTGGAAAGGAGCTTGCCGAGCGGATGTTCCACGCAACAGGCGAGCGTGTCAGTGTGGGGTATGTCGTTTGCCCTCAGGAGCAAAAGGAGCTGTCCGACCGATTTTGGAGTCAGCCGTAACTTTGGATAGCTGCTGCCGCTATATAATAG
>FR880265.1:0-1708 GCA_000435195.1 Clostridium sp. CAG:169
CTCAACAGCAACGTCATCGGCAAAGGACAGGGCAGAAGCAAAAAGACCGCCGAGCAGATGGCAGCAAAGGAAGCCCTTGAGCTGATGGGCAGATGAGCCACGCAAACCTTTCCGTCTTTGTGCCGCACATCGGCTGCCCGAACCGGTGCAGCTTTTGCGACCAGCACACCATCTCCGGCAGCCGGTGCGCTCCCACGCCGCAGCAGGTGCAGCAGCTGTGTACCCAGGCGATGCAGCAGCGCAGCGGTCAGCTGAACAATACCCAGCTTGCCTTTTTTGGCGGCAGCTTTACTGCCATCGAGCGGGAATATATGCTCTCGCTGTTGCAGGCAGCCCAGCCGTTTTTGGGAAAGGATGGGTTTGCGGGCATCCGCATCTCCACCCGACCGGATGCAGTGGACGAGCCGATGCTCGACTGTCTGCAACAGTATGGAGTCAATGCCATCGAGCTGGGTGCGCAGAGCATGAGCGACCGGGTGCTGGAGTGCAACGGGCGCGGACATACCGCCGAGCAGGTCGCCGACGCCTCCCGACGCATCCGCGCAAGGGGCATCGAGTTGGGTCTTCAGATGATGACCGGCTTGTATGGTGCTGCCCGACAGGACGACATCGACACCGCCCATCTTCTGGCACAGCTGCAACCGAGTACGGTGCGCATCTACCCGACCATCACCTTGCAGGGAACGATGCTGGAAAGGCTGTACCGCGCAGGTGAATACCAGCCGATGCAGCTGGAAGAGGCGGTGGAGGAGTGCAGCGAGCTGCTGTACTTTTTTGAAAATCAGGGAATACGGGTCATCCGCATGGGACTGCACGCGCAGGAATCCTTGGAGCAGGGATATGTGGCAGGACCGTACCATCCGGCATTTCGCGAGCTGTGTGAAGGCAGGCTGTATTTGCAGCAGGCGCTGCGGCAGATACAGCGTTTTCCAGAAGGAACGGCGCTGCGTGTCTGTGTTGCACCAAACGCACTTTCCAAAATGGCAGGACAGCACCGCTGTAATTTGCAGCGGATGCAGCAGCGCAATCCGGTCAAAATCCGCGCACGCAGCGGCTTGCAGCCGTTTGAAGTGCTGGTGATGACCGAACAGCGTTGGCAGGAGGAAGAAAAATGATGCAGATCGAACGCTTTTTTGCGGATGTGGTCGGGCAAAATCGACAGACCCTGCCGGATTATTTTGCACCAAATGCACAGGTTTTCTGGCACTGCACCAACGAATGTTTCACAGCAGAGGAATTTATCCATATCAACTGTGACTATCCCGGCAGCTGGAAAGGGACTATCGAGCGATTGGAGCCGTTAGCTGACGGATACCTGCTGGTGGGACGTGTTTTTGACAAAGAGCAAAGCAGCTCCCATCATGTCGTTTCTTTAATCAAGATACAGGCGGGCAAAATCATCCGCCTTGATGAATATTGGGGTGAAGACGGTCCGCCGCCTGCGTGGAGAAGGCAAAAGCGGATCGGACGACCCATCGTTTAGACCGGACCGCCTGACAGCAGCGGTCGATTTTGGAGAAAGGAGGGAGGAAAAGGCTTGCAGTTAAAATCATTGCAGATTCAGGGCTTTAAGTCCTTTCCTGATAAAACAGAGCTGACCTTCGGCACAGGGCTGACCGCCGTCGTAGGTCCAAACGGCAGCGGCAAGAGCAACATCTCCGATGCGGTGCGCTGGGTGCTCGGCGAGCAGTCCACCCGCAGCCTGCGC
>FR880265.1:1728-2537 GCA_000435195.1 Clostridium sp. CAG:169
GCAGCCTGCGCGGAGAGAAGATGGAGGATGTCATTTTCCTGGGAACCAGCTCCCGCAAGCCCACCGGCTTTGCAAGTGTCGCGCTGACCATTGACAATACCGACCGTCAGCTGGCGGTGGATGCCGATGAGGTCACCATCGCGCGGCGGCTGTACCGTTCGGGAGAGAGCGAGTACCGCATCAATAAGACCGCCGTTCGATTAAAGGATGTCACCGAGCTGCTGATGGACACCGGATTGGGCAGGGACGGCTATTCAATCATCGGGCAGGGCAGAATTGAGGAGATTGTTTCCTCTAAGCCCACCCAGCGCCGCGAAATCTTTGAGGAAGCGGCAGGCATCAGCAAATACCGCTACCGCAAGGCAGAGGCGGAAAAGAAGCTGGAAAGCGCCTATGAAAACCTGCTGCGCTTAAAGGACATCATGGCAGAATTGCAGGACCGTCTGGAGCCGCTGCGGGAGCAGTCGGAGAAGGCACAGCGTTTTTTGCAGTTGTCCGAGGAGAAAAAGACACTGGAAATCTCGCTGTGGACCCACACGATGGAGAACACCCGCCAACGGCTGGAAGAAGAACAGCAGCAGGTGCTTTTGGAGAAGAACGAGCTTTCCGACATCCAGGCGCTGCTTGCCGAACAGCAGCACCGTCTGGAGGAGGGTTTTGAGCAGGTCCAGCAGCTGACGGTGCGGATTGATACCGGTCGTCAGCAGATTGCGCAGATGAAGAACAGCCTGTCCGGCTGCGATTCCGGCATTGCAGTGGCAGAAAACGACCTGGTCCACAACCAGCGCTCCATTGACGAGGCGCATGAG
>FR880266.1 GCA_000435195.1 Clostridium sp. CAG:169
GGTTCTGCGCGTTTCCAGCACACAGTACACCGCCGCTGCGGTGTTGACCAGTATGCTGACGCCGTTTTTCTGGATTGTCATGTGCATCCTGGCAATGGTTGGCTTTTTGGCATCGCGCATCTCCCGCAAAATTGTCGAGCCGCTCAACCAGCTTGATTTGGAACACCCCGAGAACAACGAAAGCTACGATGAGCTGGCTCCGCTGCTCTCCAAAATCAGCTTGCAGCAAAAAACCATCCATCAGCAGCTGCAACAGGCAAAACAGTGCGAGCAGGAGCTGTCCACCATCACCGACAATATGCAGGAGGGTCTGTTGCTGATTGACAGCAAGGGCAACATCCTTTCCAGTAACAGAAGCGCTTTAAAGATTTTGGGAGTCTCCCCGCAAATGCAGCAGAACATCGGCAGCCACAGGGAAAATGTGCTGGTGCTCAACCGCAGCGAGGCGTTTTGCAAGGTGGTGGACCGTCTATTGGAGGGCAAGCATCGGGAAACGACGATGGAAATCAATGGCGGCTATTTCCAGGTGACCGCGAATCCGGTCATGCGCGGCGGTAAGGTGGAAGGCGGCGTGCTGCTGTTTGTCGATGTGACTGAGCAGCGCCAAGGCGAGCTGCTGCGCCGGGAATTTACCGCAAATGTCTCCCACGAGCTGAAAACACCGCTGACCTCCATCTCCGGCTTTGCCGAAATTATGAAGGATGGTCTGGTACAGCAGGAGGATGTGCCGCAGTTTGCAGGAAAGATTTTTTCCGAGTCCCAGCGGCTGATCGACCTGGTCGGTGACATCATCAAAATTTCCCAGCTGGATGAGGATATGCTGCCGTATGAGCGCCAGGCGGTCGATTTGTATCAGCTGTGCGGCGAAATCTGTGAGCGGTTGCAGCAGCGTGCGCAGGTCAAGGGTGTGACTCTGACCCTGTCCGGGCAGTCGGCTCAGGTGGAGACGGTGCGCCAGATTGCAGACGAGGTGATTTACAATCTGTGTGACAACGCTATCAAATATAACCGTCCTGACGGCTCGGTCACCGTTACTGTCAGTACCGAAGCGGGCAGTATAAAAGTTTGGGTGCAGGATACCGGCATCGGCATCTCACCGGCGGACCAGCGCAGGGTGTTTGAACGTTTTTACCGGGTGGACAAGAGTCATTCCCGCCAAATCGGCGGCACCGGTCTGGGACTTTCCATCGTCAAGCACGGAGCGGCATATCTGGGCGTCAAGGTGGGTCTGCAAAGCCAGGTGGGACAGGGAAGCACCTTCTGGCTGGAGTGGTCTGCCCAGCCTTTGATGCAGCAGGAGAGTCCGATGCAAAAAAGACTTGAAACAGCACAGAATCTGTGATATAATAAGTCAACAGGCAAAATGCCCATCAAAGACTGAAAAGATTGAAAGGAATGTTGTTCAATGAAACACGTAAAAACTTTAAATAAGGCTAACCTGAAAGAAACTGCTGCAAAAGGCGGCTGCGGCGAGTGCCAGGCATCCTGCCAGTCTGCTTGCAAGACCTCCTGCACAGTTGCCAACCAGAAATGCGAGCACGCAAAATAAGGTAACACCAAACAAGGGATCGACCAAAATGGATAGGGGCAGCAACGCTGTCCCTATTGTTTTGTCTATG
>FR880267.1:0-13517 GCA_000435195.1 Clostridium sp. CAG:169
GGCGATGAGGATCCACCTGTTCCCATTCCGAACACAGTAGTTAAGCTCATCAGTGTCGAAGATACTTGGCGGGTGACTGCCCGGGAAAATAGAGCAGTGCCAACACTTTTCAAAGCGACTTGTTTTAAGTCGCTTTTTTTGTTATACTGAATGTGAAGTATAGGTGTAGTACAAAATACCACCTACAAGGAGGAGAAGAACCAGTGAAATTTTGCAAACGCCTTTTGCTGGCAACAACAGCAGTCTCTTTGACCCTTCTTCTGTCGGTTGCTGGAAGTGCGCAGGCACAGCAGCGCTGTCAGACCGATGGTCAAGAAAGAAAAGTCCCCATCTGCATCTGTCTGACCCGCAGCTGCCAGAGGAGTTGGTCTGTGAGGCCATCGACGAATTTACCGACCGTTATTCTGAACAGCTTGCACAGTGGACCCATCAGGGTCAGTCTGTTCAGCATCAACATGGTCGCCATCATTCCCGTTCTAGCAGCTGCCAGAACGCTTGTCAGCGCACTGATTGTCCGACCTGCCCCAACCGGACAGAATGTCGCCGCATTGATTGCGTAACCTCCCACAGCTGCACAGTACCGCAGGAGTATGAGGCAGGCTGGGTTGCTTTTTCCGATGCCGAAGATGCCTCCACCGGGCAGGTCAAGGTCCTCTGTCGCCGCTGTCAGGCACCGGGCTGTAACTTTTTGGAAAAGGAATGGGAAGTAGACCCGACCAAATAAATGTACAGACAAAAAAGCTGTCCTTCACATCGAAGGACAGCTTTTTGTCTGTACTCTTTCATATGAATTTAGCTTCTGAATTTTTCAACCGGAACCTGCTTTGTTTTCAAACGGTCAGAAACAGCTTCCCGAATCAGTCGGTAGAGCACCGAGAACATCGGAATGTAGACCAGCATCCCTAACACACCCATCATGCTGCCGCCGAGGGTAACAGCGACCAGCACCCACATGGAGGGAAGCCCAACCGAGCTGCCGACCACACGCGGGTAGATGATGTTGCCCTCAAACTGCTGAAGGAAGAGGAACAGTACCACAAACCAGAAGGCGCGGACCGGGTCGACCAGCAGAATGAGGAAGGCGCCGACGACACAGCCGATGAAAGCGCCGAAAATCGGAATCAGAGCGGTGAAGGCAATCAGGGTGCTGATAATCATGGCGTACGGGAATCGCAAAATGCTCATGCTGACAAAGAACAGGGTTGCCAGGATGACTGCCTCGACACACTGACCGGAGAGGAACTTGGAGAAGGTGCGATTGGTCATCTGACCGACCCGCACCAGATAGTCGGCGTGCGGCTCCTTGAGCAGAGCGTACAGCAGCTGTTTTGTCTGGCTGCCCAGCTTTTCCTTGTTCATCAGCAGGTAGAAGGAAAAGACAATCGCCAAAAACCCGGTGACAATGCCGTTGAAGATTCCGCTGGCTACCGTAAAGGTGGTGTTTAACACATTGCCTGCACCATTTTGCAGGAAGTTGACCACCTGGGTGATAATCTCCCGCCAGTCGATAGAGGTCAAATCCAGATTCAGGTTCAGCTCCTCCAGCCACACAGCCGCCTGCGGCATCCAGTCCATCAGCTCCTGTGCCCATTGGTTGAGCATCAGCGGAAAATTGCGCAGGTTGTTGACAATGGAAGAAAAGCTGCTGACCGTTTCCGGTACAACAATCAGTGTGCCGACGCCGATGATGCCAATAACCAGCAGAAGGCTTAAAATCAGGCTGAGCGGACGTTTAGCACGGTACCAGATAGGCGGTTTGGCAGGAACAGTACTCCCTTTGCCAGCCGGTTTGGCAGCAGCCTGTGCGGCAAGGCGCTTCTGGTAGGGTTTGATGAAACAGGCGTTTTCCAAAGCCCGCATCGGGACGTTGACCACAAAGGCAATCACGCCACCGATCAGGAAGGGCTGAAGCAGTCCCAGCGCAAGAGCAATCAGGCTTTTGATAAATTCTGTGTTTTTTAATCCCCAGCTGAGCAGAATGGCAAAGCTAATCAGCCCGATAATTTTTTTTATTGTTTGTTTGTCCAATTCCATTTTCTCTACTCCTCCTTTTTCTTTTGGATTGTGATTACAAGCAGAATAGGGAAAGGCAGATATAATATCTGCCATCGATTTTACAAGTTGCCGCAGATCTTCCCCGGATGCTCCACCGTTAGGATGCGGGAAAACAGCTCGGGTGAAAGGCGGTCGTGCAGCGTCTGCATCACCGAAAAATCTCCCCAGAAGTGGATGGGAAGGATGTTTTTTGCAAACACCCGGCTGTCAAACGCCAGCAGTCCGCGCAGGCAGTCGCTGTGTTAACGCGGGTCCACCGGGATGCAGGCAAGGTCAAGGTGATTACCGTCCAGTGCATCTGCCAGCAGCTGCATCTGCTGCTGGTAACGCTTTGCCTGGTCGAGGTTAAATTCCTCCTCTTCGCCCTCCCAATGCCACCAGTTTAAATCTCCGGCGTGGTAGATGCGCTTGCCGTCCACCTCCACCAGATACGCCAGTCCGATGTCGGTCGACTCAAAGGTGGTCACTGTCATGTCCGGCAGGTGGTAGGTTTGGTTGGGTGCGGCAAATAAATCCCCCTGATAGATTTCATCAAATTCTTCGGGCAGAACAAAGCGCACCCGCTTTAATCGGTCGCGCAGAGAGAAGATGGCAGGGTCAAAGTGGTCGGGGTGCTCGTGGGAAACAAAGATGACCACATCCTTGTCCCGCAGCTCATCAGGATTTACAAACCCCTGTGCCAGTCCCATCTCTTTTGGCGGTTGGAGCGTTTTGCCAAACAGGTCAAACAGCAGCAGGTGGTTGTTGGTTTCCACAGCAATCGCACTGTGGTCGAGATACCAGATCATGTTACCTTTCCTTTCTGTATTACCGTTCTCTGTCCAGAAAAAATGCCGCCAGTTTCGGCGGCACCTTTTGCTTTATTTTGGATTAGATGGTTTCTTTGTCAGCTTCGTCCTCGATTTGAGCATCCTCGACCGACTGTTCTTCGCAGCTTTCACAGGGCTGCTCGGTGCAGCAGGCTTCTTCGCAGCTTTCACAAGGCTGTTCTGCGCAGGCTTCACTGCATTCTTCGCAGGGTTGCTCGGTGCAGCAAGCTTCTTCGCAGCCTTCCGATTCACTTTCTTCATAAAACTCTTCAGACACCGGTTTTTCTTCAGGCTTTTGCGCAGGCTCTTGAACAGGAGCCTGCGGCGGGTTTTCGCCCTCGCAGGGACATTCGGTGTAGTCAGCGTCCAGATTGCTCTTGCGGTCTTTGATGACCTTTACGCACACAGCGGCGGCTCCGGCTGCGGCAGCGCCCAACAGGGCAAGCAGTGCAAATTTTTTCATTAAAAAAACCCCCTTTGGATGGTTGTGATGACCCTTTTCTATGATTCTATCGATTATAATCATATATATCATAAAATGAAACGTTTGTCACTACTAAAATGGTAAATAAATTGTGTATTTTTCTTGTCCCATCAGGCAGGAAGCCGGGCCGGAAGAATTTTGTTGAAAAGATGCCTTTATTCCTGCGGAGAAATGCGTTATAATGGAGTGCGTTGCAGAAAATATAAAGATTTACCTTCAGAAAGGGGTAAGGATATGAATATTCTAATCATTGGCTGCGGCAAGGTCGGTTCCCGTCTGGCGGATGTGCTGTGCCAGTTGGGGCATGACGTCGCCATCATTGCCCAGAAGAGAGAGAGCTTCGACCTGCTTTCGGACGATTTTTCCGGTTTCACCATCCAGGGTGTGCCCATCGACCTGGACATTCTGCGGCAGGCAGGCATCGAGGGTTGTGACGCCATCGCTGCTGTCACCGAGGACGATAACACCAACATCATGGTCTGCCAGATTGCAAGGGAAATTTTCAACGTTCCTCGCATTGTTGCCCGTATCTTCGACCCGCTGCGGGAGGACATCTTCTCCCGCTTTGATATTCAGTCGGTCTGTCCGACCAACATCACCGTTTCGTCGGTCTATGCGATGCTGACCAAACGCACCCAGACCAGACACATCACCGTCGGCAACGAAGTTATGTCGGTGTCCACCATGGAGCCGCCGCACGAGCTGGTGGGACTGACAGTGGAGGAAGCCGCACGCCGTTTGCAGCCGGAATCGTTGATTGCGCTGGTGGACCAGACCGGTGAAATCAGCATGACAGTGGACCTGCTGCTCGACCCAAACCATTTCAGGACCATCCGCGCCACCGATAAGCTGCTGGTCAGCACCGATATTCGTTAGTGGCAGCTGCTGTTGGAAAGGAAGAGAGAGTATGAACGTAATCGTAATCGGCGGAGGTAAGGTCGGCTTTTACCTGTGCAAGACATTGTTGGAGCATGGGCACCAGCCGCTGATCATTGAAAAAAATAAACGCACCTGCGAGTATGCAGCCAATCAGCTGGACATCGCTGTGGTCAATGCCGACGGCTCCACCATCGAGGCGCTGACTACCGCCAACGCCTCCCGGGCAGATGCAGTCATCGCGGTCACCGGTCTGGACCAGGACAATCTGATTTCCTGTCAGCTGGCAAAGCGAATCTTCAAGGTGCCGAAAACGGTGGCAAGGGTCAATAATCCAAAGAATGCTGTCGTAATGAAAAAATTGGGAGTTGATATTCCAATCTCCAGCACCGATAATATCGCCCGTCTGCTTGAACGAGAGGTGGATGCAGCCCGCATCAAGTCGCTGCTTTCGCTCAACCGCGGTGAGGCGACTTTAAGCGAGCTGCTCATCCCCGAGCGCTATGAACTGGACGGAAAACGTCTGTTTGAGCTTGACATCCCGGAGAATGCGGTCATCGCAGCCATCTTCCGCAGCGACAAGCTGATTATTCCGCGAGGAAACACACAGGTGCTCAGCGGGGACAAGCTGCTGGTCATCGCGAAGGACCGGGTCATCCACGAGCTTTCCACCGCGCTCAAGTTGAAATGATGCAAAAAATTTGCCACAAAAAATTCCTGTCCGCACTGCCATTGACATCGGGCAGGGAAAAGGATAAACTGATAATAGGAAAGTTTTGGTTTTTTTGACAGATGCGGCTGTTCGGCTCTGTCAAAGGGAAATCGGTTTTCAATCTATTTGCAAAAACAAACGGGGAACAACTCCCCAAGGAGGAATTTACGGTGGAAAAGACAAACGACAATCTGACCCAGCCGGCACAGGACCGCTTTAAGCTGCTGCGCGAGTATGCAGTCATCACAGCGGGATTGTTTTTGGCTGCACTGGCAATCTATTTCTTTATGATGCCAAGCAACATCATCTTCGGCAGCATCACCGGTCTTGCGATGGTGCTGGTTCACTTCATCCCGGTTTCGGTTTCGGTGATGACCTTCATCCTCAACCTCTTCTGTCTGGTCATCGGTTTTGTGTTTGTGGGAAAGGAGTTCGGTGCAAAGACCGTCTACACCTCGCTGTTGCTGCCGGTGTTTCTGTACATCTTTGAGGTGCTCTTCCCAAACAACCCTTCATTGACCAACGATATGACCCTGGATGCGCTGTGCTGTGTCCTGCTCATCAGTGTCGGACAGGCGCTGATGTTCAACGCCAACGCTTCCTCGGGCGGCTTGGACATCATCGGCAAGGTTATCAACAAGTACACCCATATCGAGCTGGGTCAGAGCATTGCAGTGGTGGGCGCTCTCACCGTTGCCAGCTCCATTCTGGTTTATGACACCAAAACCCTGGTCATCGGCTTTCTGGGCACCTACTTCAACGGCATCGTCATCGATTCGTTCATCAGCGGCTTTTCCAGACGCAAAAGGGTCTGCATCCTCTCCCAGCACCACGAGCAGCTGGCGGATTACATCATGCACGACCTGCACCGCGGCGTGACCCTGTATGAAGCAAAGGGCGGCTACGACAACAGTGAAAAGCTGGAGATTGTCACCATCCTTGCCAAAAATGAGTACGCACAGCTGATGGAATATATCCGCAACAACGACCCGAAGGCGTTTGTAACGGTCAGCACCGTCAGCGAAGTGGTCGGCTATTGGAACTCGAATAAAAAACGATAAAACAAGCAACAGCAGAGAGGCAGAACAGCTCTCTGCTGTTTTTTGTGCTATAATATAAAGTGTTCGCTTTATATTATAGCATGAAAAGAACATATCATACATGCTAAACAAAATCAACCGGAATTTGTGCAGGTTTTTTTCAAGATATGATGGTAAAAACCATAATTTGTGGTATAATGGAGCAGAGGTCTTGACTGACTTTCGGAAAGAATAGATACGTTGGAGGTTTTTACAGATGATTTCTAAAGAAATGGAAACCAGAATCGACCAGTTTATTGCAGATAATAGACAGAATCTTTTGCAGGATGTTGCCACCCTGGTCAACATCAAGAGCGTCAGTGTAGCAAATGACAATCCACAGGCTCCATACGGCGAAGGCTGCCGCAAGGTGCTCGACAAAGCTTTGCAGATTTGCGAGGGCATGGGCTTTGCTACCAAAAACTATGATTACTATGCAGGCTCCGCTGTATACGGCAACGCAGAAAAAGAGATTGCTCTGCTGGCACATCTGGACGTTGTACCGGAGGGCGACGGTTGGAGCCATGACCCATATGATATGATTGAAAAGGACGGTTACATCTACGGACGCGGCGTTTCGGACGATAAGGGTCCGGCAGTGATTGGTCTGTATGCGCTCAAATGTATGAAGGAGCTGGGCATTCAGCCAAACTACACCTACCGCATGGTATTCGGATGCAGCGAAGAAACTGGCATGACCGACCTGCCACACTATCTGGCAGCAGAGAAGGAGCCAACCTTTGCCTTTACACCGGACGCAAGCTTCCCGGTTTGCATCGGTGAAAAGGGTCAGCTCAGCGTGGTGATTGAACTGGCAGTCGATGGCAAGGTCATCACCGACGTTGTCGGCGGCACTGTCAGCAACGCAGTCTGCGCCAGCGCAACGGCAACCCTCAAGGGTATTACCGAGGCAGACCTGGGCAACTATGACCACAAGGTATACCATGTAGAAGCAGTAGAAGGCGGCATCAAGGTAACAGCTACCGGCAAGACTGCTCATGCAGCAAAACCGGAAGGCTCCATCAACGCAACCAAACTGCTGTTTGAGCTGATTTCCACCCTGCCACAGCTTTCTGAGATGGAAAAGAAGGCAATGGCAGGCGCAGCTGAGGTCCNNAAGGGCAGCCGCAGCTGAGGTCCTCAAGGACAGCAACGGCGCAGGCATCGGCGCAGCGGTTGAGGATGAGGTATCCGGCAAGATCACCCATGTCAACGGCGTGGATTCGATGAAGGACAACGTCATCTCCCTGAAGCTGGACATCCGTTATCCGGTCACCTTCAAGGGCGACGAGCTGTTTGCCATGATGGAAAAATATGTAGCGGAGCACGGTGCAAAGGCAGTTCTGAGAAAGAACACCTCCCCGGTTTACAAACCGGCAGACACCGCAGAAATCAAAACCCTGCTGGCTGCACACGACTATGTCACCGGTGAAAAGGGCGTACCGTACACCATCGGCGGCGGCACCTATGCAAAACACTTTGAAAATGCAGTTGCCTTCGGTCCCGGCTTCCACGGCACACCAAACCCATGTCCAGAAGGCAAGGGCGAGGAGCATATGCCGGATGAGTGCAACAACATCGAGTGTATGTTTAAAGCACTGAAAATCTACATTCTGAGCCTGATTGGCTTGAACGAACTGAGCCTGTAAGAACAATAAAAAAGGGACTCCACCGGGAGTCCCTTTTTTAAAGGTAAAAAAACGGGAAAGCAAAACAAAAAAGCCACCGACCGGTCGGTCGATGGCTTTTGGTGCGAGTGACGAGACTTGAACTCGTACGTCGAAGACACACGCCCCTCAAACGTGCCTGTCTGCCTATTCCAGCACACTCGCATTCAACGTTCCTAATTATACCACCATAAAAAAGAAATGTCAAGCACTTTTTTGCCTTTTCCGAAAGAAAGGAAGAAGAATTGACAAAAGTAAGATGCTTTAAATTTTTATGAAATTTAAAGCAGGGTCTAGGAATTTTCTGATAGACGTAGTATACTAAATAAGAGCTTTCCGCCATGGGAAAGCAAAGAGAGGAAAAAGGGGGAAAAAGATTGCGCAGCAGAAACAGTATCTATTCTCATCGCAGAAAAAACAGGAAAAAAAGTCTGCTGATTTTTCTTGCCGTTTTGGTCCTGGCAGCTGCCCTGGCACTGGGCGTTTCAGCTTATTGGGGAAAGATGCAGGAGAAAAACGAGCAGCAAACTGCGCAGGCACAGGCACAGGGAGAAATTCCAAAGGAGGTGCTCAGTCAGCAGCAGCTGGAGGAATCCGATTTGAGCCAGTCTGATTCGACTGAGCCGACCGAGTCAACCCAATCTGATTCGACCGAGTCAACCGGGCAGACCCAGCCGGAGCAGGAGCAGCCACAACAGCAGCCGAGCCAGCCGGATGTGACCGAGCTGACCAGCGAGCGCATCCTGTCCTCGTCGGCACTGGTGCCCAACAGCGGCTCGAGCGTCGGCGACGAATACTTTGACGATGCCGCTTTTGTGGGAGATTCCATCACCGAAGGCATCAAGCTGTATGAGGTGATGACCAACGCTACCGTGGTGGCAGCCAGAGGCATCAATCTGGACAATGTCTTTACCGACGACCAGATTCGTACAGCACAGGGAAACAGCACCGTGATGGGCGCTCTGGAGGCAGCGGAGCCCAAAAAAATCTATATCATGTTCGGCGCAAACGGCGTGGGCTGGTTCACCGAGCAGCATTTCACCGACGTTTACACAAAGTTTGTGCAGGCGGTCAAGGAGCAGCATCCCGACAGCCAGATTTATTTGCAGTCCATCCTGCCGGTCACCCAGGAGTTTGACGACTCCCGCGAGGACATTTCCAACGACAAGATCAACCGCTATAACGAGCTGGTGGTCGAGATTGCAGAAGAGCAGAAGGTGCATTATCTGGATGTTGCTTCTGCCTTTAAGGACGAAAAGGGCTGCCTGCCGGAGGATTCCAACGGCGACGGTATGCACTTTGGAAACAAATATTATCAAAAATGGTTCGACTATCTTAAGTCGCACACAGCAGCGGAGGAATAACAATGAAAAAAATGAAACGATTTTTGGCAGCAGCTCTGGCAGCAGTTACACTGGCAATCAGCTTTGCGGGCTGCGGAAATAAAAGCGAGTATATCTCCTTTGACGAGGTCTACTCCTCGCTGACCGGCGGCATCGACTTTTCTGCCAGCAAGATGCAAAAGCAGGGCGAGGCTGCACTGAACAACTACTACTATATCGACCCGACCACCCTGGAAAACTATGCTATCTATATGGCGGATTATGCCACCGGCAACGCCGACGAGATTGCCATGTTCC
The DNA here is from genome assembly GCA_000435195.1 of Clostridium sp. CAG:169. Lineage (GTDB taxonomy): Bacteria > Bacillota > Clostridia > Oscillospirales > Ruminococcaceae > Negativibacillus. The sequence goes on from FR880267.1 coordinate 9,323, forward strand.
AGGTCAAAGAGTCCGACCAGGTCACTGTGGTCAAGAGCCTTATCAACGACCGCATCAAGGATTTGAAGGTGCGTTATGAGGACTACAAGCCTGAAGAGATGACCAAGCTCGACAGCGCAGTGGTCGAAGAAAAGGGCAATTATATCTTTGTGGTCATTTCGCCGGATAACGAAAAGGCAAAAGAGATTCTCAAAGAAGCCATTAAGTAACAAAGATAAACGGGCGTGGGGAAGGTGTTTTCCCTGCGCCTGTTGCAGTTTTACAAAAAACACCGCCTCCCTCTAGACCGGTGGGGGACATTGTGTTAAAATAATATCGGAAATTCTTTGTATTTTGTCTTATCAATCCAAAGGAAAAGAGGGCTTTATCAATGAAAGTTGTAGTAACCAAAGATTATACCGAAATGTGCAAGCTTGCCAGCCGCATCTTTGCAGCACAGATCACCTTAAAACCGGACAGCGTGTTGGGTCTGGCAACCGGCTCCACTCCGGTCGGAATGTATAAAGAGCTGATTCAGATGTACAACGAGGGCAGAGTGGACTTTAGCCATGTAAAAACTGTCAACCTCGACGAGTATGCAGGACTGAACGGCGACAACGACCAGAGCTACCGTTACTTTATGAACCACAATCTGTTCGACCACATCAACATCAACAAGGAAAACACCAGCGTTCCATGCGGCACCGCAGAGGATTTGCAGGCAGAGTGCGAGCGCTATGAACAGCTGGTAGAGCAGACCGGCGGCGTGGACATTCAGCTGCTGGGCATCGGCAACAACGGTCACATCGCCTTCAACGAGCCATGTGAGGAGTTCCCGGAAAAGACTCATGTGGTCGATTTGACCCAGAACACCATCGAAGCAAACGCCCGCTTCTTTGAGTCGATGGACCAGGTGCCAAAGAAGGCACTGACCATGGGCATCGGCACCATCATGAAGGCAAAGAAGATCGTGCTGCTGGCAAACGGTCCGAAGAAGGCACAGACCATCTATGACACCGTTTATGGTCCCATCACTCCAAAGGTACCGGCAAGCGTACTGCGTCTGCACCCGGATGTCACCATCTTTGTGGATGAAGAAGCAGGAGCACTGCTGAAAAAATAATGAACAATCCGTTCCCCTATTCTGATAGCAATAAACGGTATCACACCTTCAACTACTTCCTGCGCCATCACTTTGGCTGCAAGGTGGCAAAGGTTTCGCTGGATGCGGGCTTTACCTGCCCAAACCTCGATGGGACCAAAGGCACCGGCGGCTGTACCTACTGCTCGTCGCGCGGCAGCGGGGATTTTGCCGGGGACGTTCATCTTCCGCTGGACCGGCAGTTTGAGCAGGTGCGGCAGGTGATGGACCACAAGTGGGAGGACACCCTGTACATCCCGTATTTTCAGGCGCACACCAACACCTATGCGCCGCTGCCGGTGCTGCGGGAAAAGTTTGAGCAGGCGCTTAACTTTCCCAATGTGGCAGGGCTTGCCATTGCCACCCGTGCCGACTGCATCAGTGATGAAACAGCCGACTATTTGGGCGAGCTTGCACAGCGCACCTATCTGGAGGTGGAGCTGGGACTGCAAACCATCCACGACGTCACCGGTCAGCGGATCAACCGCTGCCACAGCTATGCCGATTTTCTGCGCGGCTACCAAAAGCTGCAAGAGCGTGGGGTGCAGGTCTGCGTCCACATTATCGACGGACTGCCCGGCGAGGACCATCAGATGATGCTGGAAACCGCACGGGAATTGAGCCGGCTTTCGCTGCACAGCATCAAGATCCATCTGCTGCACGTCTTAAAAGGGACGGTGATGGCAGAACAGCTGCAGCGGGGAGAGTTCCGTCTGCTCGAGCGTGAGGAGTATGTCAACATCGTCTGCGACCAGCTGGAGCTGCTGCCGCCGGAGCTGATTGTCCAAAGGGTAACCGGAGACGGAGAAAAAGAGGCATTGGTTGGACCGATGTGGAGCTTAAAAAAGCTGTGTGTCCTCAATGAAATCGACAAGGAGCTGGTCCGACGGGATAGTTGGCAGGGAAAATTCTATCAAAAATAAGCACAGGGGCAGGAGAAGGGGAGAACCTTTCTCCTGCTTTTTTGTAGAAGAAAACAAAACCGGCAATCTACGGAAAAAATTGCCGGACAAGGCAAAATCATTTTTACACTTTTTGCGATTTGTGCTATAATGGGTCTGATAATATACTGCGCAATGCAACAAAACCTCCGGCGCAGCAGTTTTTGGGAGGATGAGCCTATGGAAGAGCTGGATTATCAGCAGAAATTTGAACAGCTGTTCACCACCCACATCAGGCGCGAGGGTGCAGAACAGCTGCTGGAATGGCTTAAAAAGACCGATTTTTTTACCGCGCCTGCCAGCACCAAATATCACTGTGCCTGTCAGCATGGGTTGGTGATGCACAGCATCAGCGTGTTTGAAACGATGGTGGACCGCTTTTTTGAGGAAGGCGACAGCATGGAGAGCTTTGCCATCTGTGCGCTGCTGCACGACGTGTGCAAGGCGCAGTTTTACAAGGTCAGCTCCCGCAATGTCAAAAACCCGGAGACCGGCAAGTGGGAGGCGCAGCCTTATTTTTCCATCGACGACCAGTTTCCGTTTGGTCATGGGGAAAAATCAGTCTTTCTGATTGAGCGCTTTTTGCGGCTCAAGCCCTCCGAGGCGGTTGCCATCCGCTGGCACATGGGCGGGTTTGACGATGCGGCGCGCGGCGGCAGCTTTTCTATCAGTCAGGCGTATGAAAAATATCCGCTGGCGGTCAAGCTGCATCTGGCGGACGTCTACTCCACCTATTTAAAGGAAAAGGGAACCTCTGTCATGCGGTAACGGCAGAAAAGGAATGAAACGTGACTTTTGAGGAGTAAAGAAAGGACAGGAGCAAGATTATGGAAATAGAATTTTCGCAGATGATGGTGCTGTTTGCCTGCGTCTTTCTGGGTGGATTGGTCGATTCGATTGCGGGCGGCGGCGGACTGATTACCCTGCCGGCTTATTATGCGGTGGGTATTCCGGCGCACATGGCGCTGGGAACCAACAAGTTTGCAAATGCCATCGGTACCCTGACCGCTTCGGTTCGCTTTTTTAAGGAAAAGCAAATCAACATCAAGGTTGCATTGATTGCAGCGGCAGGCGCGCTGGTAGGCTCCCCGCTGGGTGCAAAATTGGCAATGGCAATCGACGAAAAATATCTCAACTACATTCTGCTGGTGGCAGTGCCGCTGATTGCCATTATGGTGCTGCGCAAAAAGGACTTTGGAGAAGAACGCGAGCAGGAGATGCCGCTGCTGCGCTCGGTGCTGCTGTCGGCGGCAGTCGGCTTTGGCACCGGTATGTACGACGGATTCTTTGGTCCGGGTGCAGGCACCTTTATGACATTGCTGCTCAACTCGGTGCTGGGATTAGGCATCATCCGCGCCTGCGGCACCACCAAGGTGGTCAACCTTGCCTCCAACGTCGCTGCGCTGATAACCTACGGCATGAGCGGAAATGTGCTGGTCGATGTCGGCATCAAGTGCACCATCTTTTCGGTATTGGGCAACTGGGTCGGTTCCGGCTTGGCGCTGAAAAAGGGAGCCAAGGTGGTGCGCCCAATCATGATTGTAGCCATGCTGCTGCTGTTAGGTAAGATTGCATCGAATATGTTTTTGGCATAGTTTTGTCTGCCGGTTGATATACAACCGATTTTGGAAAAAAGGAGGCGCATTATGCCCGCTTTTGTTACCCATGAATTGTTTGGAGCACAGGTCTTTGCTTTTTTGGACGAGGAGATTCAGGAGCTTCTCGAGCGCAATCCCGCACCCTATTTTTGGGGACAGCAGGGACCCGACCTGCTCTTTTTTAAGGATGCCCTGCTGGGCACCAGCCTGCTGCCGCGTTATGGCAATCTGATGCACCTAAAAAAGGTCGATGAACTGTTTGCATGTATGAGCCGCTATCTCAACGAGCGCAGGCACACCGATGAATATGAAACGCTGGCGTCCTATATTTTAGGTTTTGCCGGACATTATTGTTTAGACTGTGAGGCGCACCCATACATCTACTTTAAGCAGATGCAGAAGGAGCGGGTGCTGCCGTTGGACGAGCGCCGTGGATTGCATCACCGCATCGAAAGCGACATCGACACCGCTTTGTACCGCATCAAGCGCGGCAGAAATATCCGTGAATACCGCCCGGCAAAGCGGTTGTACGGCAG
>FR880267.1:13530-14583 GCA_000435195.1 Clostridium sp. CAG:169
AAGCGGTTGTACGGCAGCCACTGGGAGCATCGGGTGATTGCACGACTGTATGCCCAGCTGCTTGAGGAGGTTTACGGCATCCGGTGCAGCGTCAAGGAGCTGGAGGGCTGTTTTTCGCAGACCTGGACCCTTTTGCAGCTGGTGCTGGACCGCAGCGGATGTCTGGTCCGCCTGACCGAAGCGGGCGAGGCGCTGCTGGGCGGCAAAAAAATTTTTTCTCCGCACATCCGCCGCAGGCAGGTGATGGAGGACATCCTCAACCTCGACTGCGACAGCTGGTATCATTTGAATACACCGGAAAAGACCGACAACCGCAGCTTTCCCAAAATCTTTTATGCAGCGGCGTACCGCGCAGTGGATATGCTCGAGCGCATCTACTTCTGCTCGCAGGACGGTGTGCCGTATGAACCGCACGGGCTGCTCTCCTTCGACAACGGTTCTCCGGCATCGATGATGTAATACCGCTTTTTTAGAAAGGATTTGATGATATGCATATCAACTGGTCTGAGGAGAGAAACCTCACCATGCTGACCGACTACTACGAATTTACCATGTCCAACGGCTACTTCCTCAATGGCATGAAGGACAAGGTAGCGGTGTTCGATATGTTCTTCCGCAATATCCCGGACAACGGTGGCTTTGCCATCTTTGCCGGTCTGGAGCAGCTGGTCCACTACCTGGAAAACCTGCGCTTTACCCCGCAAGACATCGAATACTTCCGCTCGAAGAAGGTGTTCGACGAACAGTTCCTGGATTACCTTGCAAACTTTCGTTTCTCCTGCGACGTTTGGGCAATGGAAGAGGGAACCCCCATCTTCCCGAACGAGCCGATTGTCACCGTGAAAGGTCCGGTTATCCAGGCACAGCTGGTGGAAACGATGATCCTGCTGACTATCAACCACCAGTCGCTGGTGGCAACAAAAGCAAACCGCATGGTCCGCGCGGCAGGAGATAAGCTGATTATGGAGTTCGGCTCCCGCAGGGCGCAGGGCTATGATGCGGCAATTTTGGGCGCACGTGCGACCTACATCGGCGGCTGCGGCGCGACCGCCT
>FR880267.1:14601-15884 GCA_000435195.1 Clostridium sp. CAG:169
CCGCCTGTGCCATCACCGACCGCGATTACGGCGTACCGGCAGTCGGCACCATGGCGCACAGCTGGGTGCAGATGTTCGACAGCGAGTATGAGGCGTTTAAATCCTACGCACAGATTTACCCGGACGACTGTACGCTGTTGGTGGACACCTATAATGTGCTCAAATCCGGTATCCCCAACGCCATCAAGGTGTTTAACGAGGTCATCCTTCCGCTGGGTCACCGTCCGAAAGGGGTGCGCATCGACAGCGGAGATATTGCCTACCTCTCCAAAAAAGCCAGAAAGATGCTCGATGAGGCAGGCTTTGCCGACGTCAAGATCGTTGCCTCCAACTCGTTGGATGAGTACATCATCCGCGACCTGCAATTACAGGGAGCTAAGCTCGACAGCTTTGGCATCGGTGAGCGACTGATTACCAGCAAGTCCGACCCGGTGTTTGGCGGCGTTTACAAGCTGGTAGCGGTGGAGAAGGATGGAGAATTCATCCCGAAAATCAAGGTCAGCGAAAGCCCGGAAAAGATTACCAACCCGCACTTTAAAAAGGTTTACCGTCTGTTTGACAGCAATGGCAAAGCGGTAGCGGATTATGTCTGTGTCCACGACGAGCAGCTGGATACCCAGAACCCCATCACCTTGACCATCTTTGACCCGCTGGCAACCTGGAAAAAGTGCACACTGGAAAATGTGACGGCAAAGGAGATGCTTCAGCCCATCTTCCGCCAGGGCAAGCTGGTTTACCAGCTGCCGGACATCCAGCAGATTCGCAGCCACTGCAAACAGCAGGTAGATACCCTGTGGGACGAGGTCAAACGATTTGAAAATCCGCACAATTACTATGTCGACCTCTCGCAGAAGCTGTGGGACATCAAGAACGACCTGCTGGCTGGATTGCAGCAGCACTTAAACTAAAGGAGAAAGTTTAGACAGATAACACACCCCTGCTGCAAAAGGGAATTCCCTTTTGCAGCAGGGGTGTGTGCGTTTTCCATGCGTTTTAAAAAGGAAAGGTCACAATCAGTTTAGGCTGTCGCCCACCGTTTGCAAAGTTCGGCGAATTGCCTCATCGAGCAGATTGCGCTCTGCTTCGGAGCAGCGGTTCGGCTCAAGCAGCAGCTCGGCTGCCTGCTGCACCTGCTCCATCATCTCCATGCTCGAACCGAGGTCGGCAATCTTCAGCTGCGGCAGACCGTGCTGGCGCTTGCCCAGAAAGTCGCCCGGACCGCGCACCTTCAGGTCGTATTCGGCGACCTTGAAGCCGTCGTTGGTGCGGTGCAGCATCTCCAG
>FR880268.1 GCA_000435195.1 Clostridium sp. CAG:169
GGAGATTTGGGCGCTGCCAATATCCTGTGCGACCCGCAGCGGGGAGAGCTGACTGCGGTCATCGACTGGGCAGAGCTGTCGCAGGACGATCCGGCGATGGATTATTCCTCGCTGACCTGTCAAAGGAGCCTGCCGCAGTGCCGGGAGGACCTGCTCTGCCTGGACCCTTCTTTGCGTGAAATCTTTTCCCGGATGGATTTTATTCAGTACACCTTCCCACTTCAGGATAGGCTTTATGAAGAAAAGGTGCGCGCAGGAATTTTAACAGGGGATGAGTAACAGCAAAAAGCACTCCCGATATAGGAAACTATATCGGGAGTGCTTTTTATTTGCGATGGATTATTCGTAGATTGGATATTTGCTGCAAAGCTCGGTGACACCGGCACGGATTTCATCCGCTTTGTTTTCAAAGTCGGTAGCAGCCAGCTTGATGAAGTGAGCGACCTTGACCATATCCTCTTCCTTGAAGCCTCTGGTGGTGACAGCAGGAGTGCCGACACGCAGACCGCTGGTGACGAATGGGCTTTGTGGGTCGTTCGGGATTGCGTTCTTGTTGGCGGTGATATAAACCTCGTCCAGACGTTTCTCCAGCTCTTTGCCGGTGATGTTCATGTTCTGCAGGTCGATGAGGATCAGATGGTTGTCGGTGCCGCCGGATACCAGACGGAAGCCTTCATCGGTCAGCGCTTTGGCAAATGCCTGTGCGTTGTTGATGACCTGCTGCTGGTATGCTTTAAATTCCGGCTTGAGCGCTTCGCCGAAGCAAACTGCTTTGGCAGCGATGATATGCTCCAATGGACCGCCCTGTGTGCCCGGGAATACAGCCTTGTTGATCTGTTTTGCCAGAGCTTCCTTGCACAGGATCAGACCGCCTCTTGGACCGCGCAGGGTCTTGTGGGTGGTGGTGGTGACAACATCCGCATACAGAACCGGATTCTGATGCAGACCGGCAGCAACCAGACCGGCAATGTGTGCCATATCGACCATCAGGTATGCGCCGACTTCATGGGCGATCTCTGCAAATTTGTCGAAGCGGATCTCTCTTGGGTAAGCGGAAGCGCCGGCAACAATCAGCTTTGGTTTGTGCTCAAGAGCCAGCTCGCGAACCTTATCATAGTTGATGCGCTCGCTGTCGTCCAGGCTGTATGGGATAAAGTTGTAGTAGGTGCCGGACAGGTTGACCGGGCTGCCGTGGGTCAGGTGACCGCCGTGAGCCAGGTTGAGTCCCAGAACGGTGTCGCCCGGTTTGATCAGTGCAAAGTAAACAGCCAGGTTGGCGCTTGCGCCGGAATGAGGCTGTACGCAGGCATGGTCGGCGCCAAACAGCTTTTTCGCTCTTTCGATGGCGATATTTTCAACGACGTCCACGCACTCGCAGCCGCCGTAGTAGCGCTTGGACGGGAAACCTTCTGCGTACTTGTTGGTCAGGACGGTTCCCATTGCCATCATAACGGCTTCGGAAACGATATTTTCAGAAGCAATCAGCTCGATGTTGCGTTTCTGGCGGGCATATTCCGCTTCGATTGCTTTGCCCACTTCCGGGTCGCTCTGTGTGATGAAGTTCATAACGTCTTTAACCATTCAAAAAAGCCTCCTTAGAAATAATAAAATCATAAAAAACCTTAACGTTTTTTAGGTGCAAGATGGATTGCCATTGCGTGTACATCCTCAACTGCCTCGGTGACTCCTTCGCAGAAGGTTGGATGCGGGCGGATGACGCCGGCAAGCTGGGCACAGGTCAGACCGTTGACAATGGCGGTGGCAAGTTCTGCCACGATGTCGGTCGCGCGGGAACACATCAGCTGTGCGCCGAGGATGACATCGGTTTCCTGGTGAGCAAGCACCTTGATGAAGCCGCGCTCCTGCTCGTCGATGAGAGAGCGTCCGTTGCCGGTCATCAGGAATTTGCCTTTTTTCACAGGGATGCCCTGCTGCTTTGCTTCGTCCTCGGTGATGCCGACAGAGGCAATCTCCGGGTCGGTGTAGATGCAGCCGGGAACATAACGCAGGTCAATCGGCGGTTTTTGTCCGGCGATGGTGTGGACAGCGCAGATGCCCTGTGCGCTTGCCATATGTGCAAGCTGGATTTTGGAGGTGACATCTCCGATGGCGTAGATGGAATCCACGCTGGTGCGGAAGTTTTCATCGGTGACGATTCTGCCGCGTTCACAGGCAACTTCAAATCCTTCTGCAAACAATCCCTGTGTGTTGGGACGTCTGCCGATGGCAACCAGAACCTGCTGTGCCGGTACAGCCTGTGCCTTGCCCTTTTCGGTAAAGTGGCAGACCAGACCGTTTTCGTCCTGCTCCAGCTTTTCGACCATCGCTCCGGTGTGGATGCTGACACCGCGTTTTTTGAGCACCATATTTAGGCTCTGGGAAATTTCGCGATCCATGGTCGGCAGGATACGCTCCATAGCTTCCACGATGGTGACATGACAACCAAAGGAAGAGAAGACGCTGGCAAACTCAACGCCGATGACGCCGCCGCCGATAATCAGAATCTCCTTGGCAAGGGAATCTGCCTGGGTGAAGTGTGGGTCGTCAAGCAGCTCGTCGCTGGTGACCACATTTGGCAGGTCCAGACCGGGAATCGGCGGACGGGCAGGGACAGACCCGGTAGCAATGAGAATATTTTCTCCTCGAATGACCTCGCCTTGGTCTAATTGTACATCATTTTTCCCCAAAATGGAAGCGGAATTATTAAAAAAATCTATTTTATTTGCTTTGATGAGCTGTTCGATGCCGGTTCTGAGTTTGACAACAACGTCATTTTTGCGCTGATGCACCTTTGCCCAATCAAAGGAAGTGTTTTCAGTGTGAAGTCCGAACAGCTCGAAGTTTGCCGCCTCGCGGTACAGCTGTGCGGAATGGAGCATCGCTTTGGTGGGGATGCAGCCGCGGTTCAAACAGGTGCCGCCGACATCCCGGCGTTCAATCAGAGCGGTGGTTAATCCAAGCTGTGCAGCACGGATAGCTGCCTCATAGCCGCCAGGACCGGCACCGATGACAATGAGCTGATATTCTTTCATGACATAATCCCCCTACAAAAAGTGGTAAATGGTCCGATGAATCGATTATTTGCTGTCCTGCCGGGTCAGACTGGCAATCTGCTCCAGCTGCTGCTGTTGTGTCTGGGTCAGTTCTTCCAACTGCAACAGTCGATTTAGCACTGCATCCGGCTCAAACCGGCAGCCTTTCAGACAGGGTGCGATTCTTTCGATGAAACGTTCGTCCAAAGAATCAGAGTAAAGAGCGGCATCTTCGATGATGCCGTTGTCGATGTTGAGCTGAAGCTGTATTTCTCCCCAGTCAAACCGCTCTTCCCGCAGCCAGGTGAAGGGAATTTTGCGTCCATACAGCCAATCCCAGGAGGAATAGCGGCTGTAAAGGGACATTACCCGCTTGGTATCAAAGTTTTGGTCATCCATTGCTTCCGGTTCCAAGCCGTATACATGGGACAGTGCTTTGAGCAGCTCCTGCTGCATCTGTTCACGGGTCAGGTCGGGAATAAAGTCGCACAGGTTGCACACCCGCGAGGTGACGGAAGAAACGCCTTTGGAGCGCAGCTTCTTTTCGGAAACATTGAGGTAGCGGGCAACCTTTTGGGTGTCCACCCGCAGCATGAGGGTGCCGTGGTGGTAGGAGTTGCCTCCTTTTTGACAGAAGGCGTTGCCCGAAAACTTTTTGCCGTCTACCGTTACATCATTTCTGCCACTTTTTTGTGCGTCGATGCCAAGGCTGCGGACTGCTTCCAGGATAACCGACATCTGCTTGGAAAGGTCGTAGTCGCTGCTGGGAATCAAAAAGGTAAAATTGAGGTTCCCCAGGTCATGAAAAACCGCACCGCCGCCCGAGAGACGACGGGCAAGATGCCCGCCGTCGGCTTCGAGCTCCTGAAACCGGCATTCCTTCCAGGCGTTCTGGTTTTTGCCGATTACAACGGTGCGTTCATTCTGCCAGAGGTATAGGATCAGCTGATTGGGCTTAACGGTTTCCAAAAGATATTCTTCAACAGCCAGGTTCAAGTATGGGTTGGTCGAGCTGCTGATGAAATAAGAAAGCCTGTTGATCATATCAGATTTCCTCCAGAAGATGGGGATGGATTAAAATGTAAAGCGAAGACGTGGATTTCTTGCAGCGCCTACCTCGTCCAGACGGCGGACAGGGGTGTGCAACGGCATCTGGTGCATCTTTTCAGGGTCGGACTGCGCAGTCTGGTAGATTTCATGCAGAACGGCAATCGCGTGGTCGAGCACCTCTCTTGGCTCTGTTTCGGTAGGTTCTACCATCAAAGCCTCTTCCACAATCAATGGGAAATACATTGTCGGCGGATGGATGCCGTTATCCAGCAGACCTTTGGCGACGTCCATAGCGGATACGCCCTTTTCCTTCTTGAGGTTTGCAAGGGTCATAACAAATTCGTGCATACAACCGGTATCAAAAGCGATGTCATAGACATCCTTGAGATGATTCATCATGTAGTTGCAGTTGAGGACTGCGTTGGAGGAAGCCTCCGGCACACCCTCTTTGCCCAGGGTCATCAGGTAGGTCAGAGCGCGAACGACCACCAGGAAGTTGCCGTAGAAGGCTTTGACAGCGCCGATGCTCTGTGGGTTATTCTGCTCCAGACGCAGCGCGCCTTCTTCGCCGACCACAGTCGGGGATGGCAGGAACGGTTTGAGGATGTTTTTGCATCCGACTGCACCGGAACCGGGACCGCCGCCGCCGTGCGGGGTGGAGAAGGTTTTGTGCAGGTTCAAATGAACAACGTCGAAGCCGGTGTCGCCGGGACGAACGAAGCCCATGATGGCGTTGAGGTTGGCTCCGTCGTAGTAGCACAGACCGCCTGCCTGATGGATGATGTCGGTGATCTGCGCAATGTTCGGGTCAAACAGACCGACGGTGTTCGGGTTGGTCAGCATCAGACCGGCGGTGTGTTCGTCAGCAGCAGCGCGCAGCGCATCGAGGTCTACGCAGCCGTTTTCCAGAGAAGGGATGCTGACGACCTGGAATCCTGCCATGGTGGCAGAAGCAGGGTTGGTGCCGTGTGCCGAGTCAGGGACCAGAATTTTGGTGCGCTCAAAATGACCGTTTGCCTGATGGTAGGCTTTAATCAGCATCAGACCGGTCAGCTCGCCGTGTGCTCCGGCAGCCGGCTGGAAGGTCATATCGTCCATGCCGGTGATCTCGCACAGGTATTTGCGGGCAAGGTCCATCACCTCAAGGCAGCCTTGTGCAGTGCTCTGCGGCTGGAGCGGGTGGATTGCAGCAAAACCAGGGAGGGAGGCAATCTCGTCGTTGACCTTTGGGTTGTACTTCATGGTACAGGAGCCTAAAGGATAGAATCCGTCGTTGACACCGTGTGTCTGTTTTGCAAGTTCGGTGTAGTGACGGCTGATTTCGTTTTCGCTTAAAGAAGGCAGGTGAGGAGCCTGTGCCCTGCAAAGGGAAGCATCCGGCAGCTCAACCGCGACATCGCACGCCGGCAGGATGGTGCATCTTCTGCCGGTATGGCTGCGTTCAAATAACAGTTGCATTACATAAGCTCCTTTCTGATGATTTCGACCACGCGGTCCATCTCTTCTTTGGTGTTCTTTTCAGTTGCACACCAAAGGATACCGCCGTCTGCCAGAGGATAACCGCCCAAAATACCCTGCTGTTCCAAAGCGGAAAGCAGTTTGTCAGAATCCTTCTGGTCGGTAACAAATTCATGGAAGAATGTGCCGCTGTAACGCAGGCTGATACCTGGAATCGAGCAGAGCTGCTGTGCCAGATAATGTGCTTTCTGGTAGCACAGGGAAGCTGCTTGTTTGAGTCCGTCCGGTCCAACGGTAGCCAGGTAAACCGAAGCGGTCAGCGCACACAGCGCCTGGTTGGAGCAGATGTTGCTGGAGGCTTTTTCGCGGCGGATGTGCTGCTCTCTTGCCTGAAGGGTGAGGACGAAGGCGCGTTTGCCATCGACATCGACCGTTTCACCGACGATTCTGCCCGGCAGCTTTCTCATCATTGCCTGGGTAGCAGCCATGAAGCCCAGGTAAGGACCGCCAAAGGAAAGCGGCATACCCAAAGGCTGACCTTCGCCGACTGCGATGTCAGCGCCCTGTTCCGCAGGAGTTTTGAGCAGTCCGAGTGCAATCGGATTGCAGCCGGCAATCAGCTTGGCGCCGACCGAGTGAATCATCTCGGCTGCCTTTTCCATCTCTTCGAGCTGTCCGAAGAAGTTTGGACTTTGCAGATACAGGCAGGCGCTGGTCTTTTTGTCCAGCTGGGATGCCATAGCATCCAGGTCGGTCTTGCCGTCCTTGACAGGCAGCAGGACCAGCTCGTGTCCGGCAGCCCAGCAGTAGGTTTTTACAACGGCAATGGTGTCCGGGTGAGCGGCAGCGGAGCAGAAAACGACTTTACGGCTGCGCTCGCAGCACATATTGACCGCTTCAGCAGCAGCAGTAGCTCCGTCGTAGACCGAGGCATTGGAAACATCCATGCCGGTCAGCTCGCAGATCATCGTCTGGTACTCAAAAATCGACTGGAGCACGCCTTGGCTGATCTCTGCCTGATAAGGAGTGTAGGCGGTGAGGAATTCCTCTTTGCCGGTCACACTTTTTACAATGGAAGGGATATAGTGGTCGTATGCGCCGGCACCGCGGAAGATGGAGCCGAACACAACGTTTTTAGCGGCAATTTTTTTCATTGCGCTGCTGACTTCCAGCTCGGACATACCCGATGGAAGGTTCAGCTCCCCTTTGAGCTTTAGCTCATCGGGAATATGGGAGAACAGCTGGTCGATGCTGGACAGCCCGATGGATTCCAGCATCTCCTGCCGTTCCTGCAAGGTAGAAGGAACGTAAGATCCCATGGTGTTATGCCTCCTGGCTCAGCAGAGCTTCGTAATCGGTGGAGGAGAGCAGCTCCTCTTTATCGGAAACTTCGTTGACCTGAATCATCCATGCGCCGTAAGCGTCCTGGTTGATCAGTTCAGGATGGTCGAGCAGTTCTTCGTTGATTGCGCAGACAACGCCGGAAACCGGGCTGTATACATCGGAAACAGCTTTTACCGATTCAACGTCGCCGAAAGCAGCGCCAATCTCAACCTCGTCGCCTTCCTGAGGCAGGTTTACGAATACCAGGTCGCCCAGCTGGTCCTGCGCGTAGTCGGTCAGACCGATGCGGTAGCTGCCGTCGCCCATGTCCTGTACCCATTCGTGAGATTTTGCATAAAGAAGATTGGTTGGATTGCTCATAGTAAAAGTCCTCCTTGAAATAAACGGTAAAGATTTTAGTGTGTTTAAAATATTCAGCTTGAATGATGGTTATCTTTTATAAAACTGGCTTTTGATGACCTCGGCGGTGACACGTTTGCCTCGGATTTCCACCTCGACCTGTGCGCCCAGTGGAGCCGGTTCTTTTTCAACGATTGCCATTGCATAAGCGCCGCCTAAGAATGGGCAGTGGGTGCCGGAGGTGGTGTGACCGATCAGCTTGTCGCCGACATAGACCGGGCAGTTTTCACGGGCAATGCCTCTGCCGGTAATCTTCAGACCGCAGCGTTTGATGGATGGGGTACCCATCTCTTCCATTGCCTTTTTGCCGATGAAATCTGCTTTGTCCATCTTGACAAACATTCCCAGACCGGTCTGCTTGGGAGTGATCTCGTCGTTCATCTCATGTCCGTACAAAGGCATTCCGGCTTCCAGACGCAGGGTATCTCTTGCGCCCAGTCCGCATGGAATCAAACCATTTTCTTCGCCGGCTTCCAGCAGAGCGTTCCACAGCTTAACAGCATCCTCGGATGCGCAGTACAGCTCTACGCCGTCTTCACCGGTGTAGCCGGTGCGGGATACCAGACATTTGCATCCGGCAACCTCCATCTCGCGAGTGAAGGTGTAGTATTTAACAGGCAGCTGCTTGCTGTCACACAGTTTATCCAAAATGGCGTTTGCCTGCGGACCCTGCAAAGCGATCTGTGCGATGCCGTCGGAGAGGTCCTCAAACTGTACGTTGCCGCTCAGATGTGCCTTGACCCACTCGGCATCCTTTTCATGGTTGGCAGCGTTGACGACCATCAGGTAGCTTTCGCCACTGAAACGGTAAACGACCATGTCATCCACTACGCCGCCCTTGTCGTTGCACATGGGGCTGTAGCGAACCTGACCGTCCTCCATGTCAGAAAAGTCGTTGGTCAACAGCATCTGGACGTTTGCCAGTGCATCGGGACCCTTGAGCAGCAGCTCAGCCATGTGGGATACATCGAACATTCCGGCTTGTTTTCTTACCGCCAGATGCTCTGCGATAACGCCGGTAGGATACTGCACTGGAAGAAGGAAACCACCAAAGGGGACGATCTTTCCGCCAAGAGCTACATGGCAGTCATACAAGGGGGTTTTACGCTCCATAGTTTAAGTACACTCCTTTTTAATATATTGATACAAAATCAATTCGTTTTCACTCCTGTCCTGTCTTTTTCTGATGAAAGACAGTGCAGGAAAACCGGATAGGAAAAGGAATTTTTTCATCTCCATCCGATGCTTTGATTATAGGTGGAGAAAATGGCTTTGTCAATGCTGTTTTTTGTTTAACAAGCATAAAAAACATTTGTTAAAAGAAAAACATTGAGCTAAATAGACAATAAAATACAGCGTGATTTGATAAAAAGCCCTAAGATTTAAAAGGGTGTTTTCGCTGTGTGGAAAAGGCGCTGTCTGTTGAGTACAAAATTGTGGATTGCGGATGATTGGCAGGAGAAAGTTTGTGCAAAGCTCTGTTTTTTTTATAACAAATACAGATGCAAGGGGAAGGAAGGCAAAGCTTGAAAATTGTAAAAGAAATATGATATAATGAAAAGTACGCGAAAGAAAAAAGGAGGAGTGGCTGTGAAGCTCAATACACTGGGTATCGCTCATAAAATTATAAAAGAAAAGGTGTGCAGGGGAAATTTCTGTATTGATGCCACCGCAGGCAGGGGACACGACACCGCGTTTTTATGTGGTCTGGTAGGAGAAGAAGGCAGGGTGTTGGCGATGGATATTCAGCAGGATGCAGTCGATTCCACCCGTGCGCTGCTGCAGGAAAAAGGGTATGACCAAATTGCACAGGTGGTTTTGGACAGCCACAGCAATATCGACCGCTACGCCCAGCCGGAGACGGTGGATTGCATTACCTTTAATTTCGGTTATCTTCCCGGTGGGGACCACAACATCTTCACCACGCCAGCCACCAGTATCCCGGCGATTGAAAAAGGGTTAGAACTGCTTAAACCGGGCGGCTTGATGAGCTTATGTGTTTACTACGGCGGGGACAGCGGATTTGAAGAGAAGGATGCGCTGATGCAGTTTTTTAAAACTATCGACAGCAAGCGCTTCACCGTTTTAATTACCGAGTTTGCAAACCGACCGAACAATCCTCCGATTCCGGTTTTTATCCTCAAGCAAATTTAATCATATAGAAAAAAATATCGTTTGGATGATAAAATTGTAGGTTTTAAATGAAGAAATTTCATCTAAAACCTACAATTTTTTGTTCTAAAATCCCGAAAAATAGCCGGAAAACAGATTGTTACAACAATAACATAGAAAAAATCGAAGAATCAAACGGAAATGGATTGAAAAAAACGATTGGAATTTGTTGTGCAAAGTGTATATTCTATAAATTGAAAAATAACGATTCTGCCACTATGACAGCAAGGAAAGGAAAGAATATCCATGAAGAGAATTTGCACAAAATGTATTGTAGCCGCTTTGATTCTGTCGATGGGCATTACAGCAGGCATCCCGGCATACGCTGCTCAGCCGCAAACCACTACTGCAACCGAGCAGGCGGCACAGCTTTCGTTGGAAGAAACAGCATCCCAATATTTTGAAAACTATCCCTCTGACAAACACGTTGTATCTGCCGAACAGCTTTTAAATCGGGTGGAAGAAGGCGAATCCTTCTGCCTGTTGGATATTCGCTCGGCAGAGGATTATGCGAAAGGTCATATCCAGGGTGCAGTCAATATCCCTTACGGTGTGGATGTAGCGGATGCACTGGAAATCATCCCAAACGACCAGCCGGTTTTGGTGTACTGCTACAGCGGACAGACTGCTTCCCAGACCGTTGCTCTGCTTCGCCTGGCTGGAAAGGATGCCTACAATGTCAGCGGCGGTTTCACCGGAATTTCCAAGCAGGAAAAGGCAAAACAGCTGACCGTAAAAACAGAGACAGCTTTGCCGGAAGGAAATTATCCGGTCGACCCGCAGCTCAAGCAGGCAATCCGCGAGTATTATGAGCTGGCAGCACAGAGCGGTAAATTCAACATGAGTGCAGAGCAGGTTAAGAAGGAAGCTGCTGAAGGGAAAATCTATCTGGTGGACATCCGCTCGGAGAACGACTACCTGAAATCCCGCATTTCTTTTGCAAAAGAAAATATCCCATTCGGAAAAGGAATGCAGACCGCACTGGCAAATCTGCCAAAAGACCGGAAGATTGTATTCCAGTGCTACAGTGGACAGACTGCTTCCCAGACGGTTGCCATTGCACGCATGATGGGACTGGATGCCTATAACCTTTCCGGCGGCATGGGCGCAAAGGGCGGCTCCGGCTGGTTGGGCGCAGGCTACCATGTGGTCAAATACAGCACACAGCAGTTTTTGAACGCCAAGGTAGACCGTTACTTCAAAAATCTGCCGGGAAATAAAAATCAGTTGTCCGCAGCGGCTTTCCTGGCAGCGGTAGAAGACAAAGAGGACGCTGTGATTCTGGACATCCGTTCGGCAGAGGATTATGCAAAGGGTCATATCCAGGGCGCAATCAATGTCCCATACGGCATGGATGTAGCAGCTTCTCTGGAAAAGATTTCAAGCGATAAAACCGTTTATGTGTACTGCTACAGCGGACAGACTGCCTCTCAGACGGCTCTGCTGCTCAACCTGGCAGGCAAAAAAGCGCTGAATGTCAGCGGCGGCTTTAACAACGGAATCTCCAAGCAGGAAGCAGCAGAAAAATGGATGACCACCGAGCCGGCTTCCTTTGATGACAAGACCTATGCGGTCGATGCAGATATTAAGGCAGCAGTAGAAAACTACTATAAACAGGTCGAGAAGGCAGAGTATGCAAAGAACAACATCTCGCCAAAGCAGCTCAAACAGCTGATGGAATCGGGCGAAGAGGTGTTCATTGCAGACCTGCGCTCGGAAGAGGATTATAGCAAAGGACATATCGAGGGTGCGGTTAGCCTTCCATACGGAAAAGGTATGCAGGAAAAATTTGACATCCTGCCAACCGATCAAACCATCTATGTATACTGCTACAGTGGACAGACTGCTTCCCAGACGATGGCAGCGCTGCGTCTGAAAGGCTATACCGTCTACAATCTTTCGGGTGGCATGGGTGCAGAAGGCGGTTCCGGCTGGCTGGGTGCAGGCTATGAGGTGACTGCCCGTTAGTCTATATACAGCATAATCAGAAAATACTGGCAAACACAGCGGATGTCTTTTCAAAAGAAGCTCCGCTGTGTTTGTTTTTCTTTTTAAAATCCGTGCAGAAGATTACACTTTTTTCTTGACAAATAATTAAATATCCAGTATAATTCATTTTGCAAATAAAACAGCCCATCGTAAAAGGGAGTAGTTCACGACATATCCGCAACAATCTCGTTGAGTTTTCGCCGATGGCGGGCTCTTCTGCGGTATGTGCCAATCCGATTGGTAACAAGACTTTTCAGATGGTTTCCAGACATGACTTGGAAACCGGTGAAAAGTCTTTTTTTGTGCCCGAAAACGCCGGGTTGCAAGCTTGTTGATTTTGAAGGAGGAAAAAATTATGGAACAGATGTTTCGCCGCACCGCGCAGCAGGCGCTGGAGCAGCTGGACACCACCACGCAGGGCTTGTCCGATGCCGAGATAGCCAAGCGTCGGGAAACCTACGGGGAGAACGCACTGGCAGAGGAAAAGAAAAAAAGCCCTCTGGTCGTTTTTCTCGAGCAGTTTAAAGATTTGCTGGTCATCATTCTGATTGCAGCAGCTGTAATCTCAGCACTGTCCGGCAACGGAGAAAGCACCATCGTTATTGTAGCGGTTATTACTTTGAATGCTATTCTGGGTACAGTACAGCATTTTAAGGCGGAAAAATCTCTGGAGAGCTTAAAGGCGCTCTCTTCCCCCAGCGCCAAGGTGATGCGAAATGGCGTGAAGGTGGAAGTTCCTTCCAAAGAAATCGTCCCGGGCGACATCCTGCTGCTGGAGGCAGGAGACCTTGTGGTAGCTGACGGACGTATCATTGAAAACTACTCGTTACAGGTCAATGAAAGCTCGCTGACCGGTGAATCGGAGGGTGTCAACAAAATCAGTGCCGTCATCGATGAAGAGAATGTGGCTCTGGGCGACCAGAAGAACATGGTCTTCTCCGGCTCGCTGGTCACCTACGGTCGTGCAAATGTTGTCGTTACGGCAACCGGTATGAAGACCGAAATCGGTAAGATTGCAACCTTGATGAATCAGACCAAACAGAAAAAGACCCCGTTGCAGGAGAGCATGGACAACTTCAGCCAGAAGCTGGCGCTGGTCATCATGGGTATCTGTGCGGTGGTATTTGGCTTGAGCCTCTACCGCGAGATGGGCGTTTTGGACTCTTTGATGTTTGCAGTTGCTTTGGCAGTAGCGGCAATCCCGGAGGCACTCAGCTCGATTGTTACTATTGTACTGGCAATGGGTACACAGAAGATGGCAAAGGAAAATGCCATCATCAAAAACCTCAATGCAGTCGAAAGTTTGGGTTCTGTATCGGTCATCTGTTCGGATAAGACCGGCACTCTGACCCAGAACAAGATGACCACCAAAAAGGTGTATGCCGATTTTCAGCTGTTTGACGGCGAGCAGTTGGATTTTGCCGACCCGGCTCACCGCTGGCTGCTGAAAACAGCCGTACTGGCAAACGATTCCACCTCGGTGGAAGGAAAAGAAATCGGTGACCCAACAGAGGTTGCGCTGATCAACCTGGCGCACAACTTCTGGGTAGAGGAAACCACCTATCGTACCCAGCATCCGCGTCTGGCAGAGCTTGCTTTCGATTCGGACCGCAAGCTGATGAGTACCATGCACAAGTTTGCTCTGGACTCCAACACCAGTGTTTATGACCTGGATGGGATCTATACGCTGTGTACCAAGGGCGCAATGGACGTACTGTTGGCGCGCAGTGTCAATGTGATGACCTCTCAGGGCGTGCGTCCGCTGACCGAGGAGGACCGCAGAAAGATAAGCGAGGTCAACAACCAGTTGTCGGAAAACGGTCTGCGTGTGCTGGCGTTTGCCTTTAAGGAATACCATAACTGTGAAGAATGTCCGCAGCTGACCTTGGAAGATGAGAACGGCTACACCTTCGTTGGCTTGATTTCGATGATCGACCCGCCGAGGGAAGAATCCAAAAAGGCAGTTGCCGATGCAAAACGCGGCGGCATCCGCACGGTTATGATTACCGGTGACCACAAGGTAACGGCAACTGCGATTGCAAAACAGATTGGTATTTTCGAGGAAGGCGACATCGCACTTAGTGGCGTTGAGCTGGATAAGATGAGCGACGAACAGCTGGCACAGCAGCTGGAGCATGTTTCGGTCTATGCGCGTGTTTCCCCGGAACATAAAATCCGTATTGTAGATGCATGGCAGAAGAAGGGCAAAATTGTTTCGATGACCGGCGACGGCGTCAACGATGCGCCTGCTCTGAAAAAGGCAGACATCGGTGTTGCAATGGGTATCACCGGCACCGAGGTTTCCAAGGATGCTGCTTCGATGATTCTGACCGACGACAACTTTGCAACTATCGTCAAGGCGGTCACCAACGGAAGAAATGTATATGCCAACATCAAGAACGCCATCAAGTTCCTGCTGTCGGGCAATATGTCGGGTATCCTCAGCGTATTGTATACCTCTTTGTTTGCGTTGCCGGTTCCATTCCAGCCGGTACACCTGCTGTTTATCAACCTGTTGACCGACTCGCTGCCGGCAATCGCCATTGGTATGGAGCCTCCGCGCAAGGACCTGCTCAACCAGAAGCCGCGTGACCCGAAGGAGCCAATCATGAGCAAGGACTTCATGCTGACCCTGCTGGTACAGGGCGGTCTGATCGGTATCTTTGTTATGATGGCTTACCACATCGGTCTGAGCACCGGCGGAGCTGCACTGGCAAGCACCATGGCGTTTGCTACCCTGACCCTGGCAAGACTGTTCCACGGATTCAACTGCCGTGCGGACGCTTCCATCTTTAAACTGGGTCTTAAATCCAACAAATATTCGCTGATGGCATTTGCAGCCGGTCTGATTTTGCTCAACGCCGTGCTGTTCATCCCGGCTTTCCACGGTCTGTTTATGATTGCAGACCTGAGCTGGGCAAATGTCGGCGCAATCTATCTGCTGGCATTTATCCCAACCGTGCTGATCCAGCTGTACAAACTGATCAAAGAGCGCAAGGCATAATCATTCTTACACAGACCGTCAAGGCAGCAGGCTTTGGCGGTCTGTTTTGTTGGCAGAGAAATCTTGCAAATAGAACAACAGAAAGTTATAATAAAAAGACAGAATAAGCAATGACAGGAAAGGACGGAGGAATATGCAAACAAAATGGACACAGCCACAAGCTTATGAGCTGCTCAAGCAGTACAATCAGGATGCCTTCCACCTGCGCCACGGCAGGACAGTGGAAGAGGTGATGCGCTGTTTTGCCAGAGAGCTTGGCTACGGCGAGGAGGAGGACTTCTGGGGAATCGTCGGGCTGCTGCACGATTTGGACTTTGAACAGTATCCTGAGGAGCACTGCATCAAAAGTCAGCAGCTGATGCAGCAGGCAGGGCTGGAACCGGAAATCATCCACGCGACCGCCAGCCACGCCTATGGACAGTGCTGCGACATCCAGCCGGAGCATCTGATGGAAAAGGTGCTGTTTGCAACCGACGAGCTGACCGGATTGATTTGGGCAGCGGCTTTGATGCGTCCTTCCAAGAGCACCAAGGACATGGAACTCAAATCCCTCAAGAAAAAATTTAAGGATAAACGCTTTGCTGCCGGATGCTCGCGCGAAACCATCCAGCAGGGAGCGCAGATGTTGGGCTGGGAACTGGATTATCTGCTGGAAGAAACACTGAAAGCAATGCAGCAGAGCGAAGATGTGCTCAATGCGGAATTTGGTGCATAAGGAAAGGAGGGCTTGTGATGGCGTTGCGGGCGATTCGATTAAATCGTGACCCGGTGCTGTACCGGAAATGCCGCGAGGTGGAACAGGTGGACGATAAGGTTCGCCAGCTGTTGGACGATATGCTGCAAACCCTGCACGCAACCTCCAACGGCGCTGCGATTGCGGCTCCGCAGGTGGGTGTGCTGCGGCGGTTGGTGGTAATCGATATGGGAGAATTAAGCGGCGGTGTGCTCAAACTGGTCAATCCCAAAATCATCCACAAGCAGGGTAGACAGGTGTGCGATGAGGGCTGCCTGAGCTTTCCCGACCAATGGGCGCAGACGGTCCGACCCTATCAGGTGACGGTGCAGGCATTGGATGAAAACGGGCAGGAAATCCAGCTGACCGGCGAAGGGGAACTGGCACAGTGCTTCTGCCACGAGCTGGACCACCTGGATGGGATTGTCTTTTTGCAGCGGGCAATCAAGACCTCACCGGCTGCTCCTTCCAAAGGACGCCGCAGGCAGAACAGGAAAGCCTGATGGAGTGGGTACAGCTTGTGCTGCCGCAGGAAGGGATGCTGCCTGCTTTGCTTTGCTACCGGCAGAGCTTTGGAGAGGACGGCTGTATCCATTTGCAGGGAATGACGCAGGAAAATTTTTATGAATGGCTTTCCTGCTGGCAGGAGCGGATGCTGGGAATCGAGTGCAATCAGCAGTGGCTGTATCTGGCGTTGACCTGTGAAGACAAGGTGGTAGGCAGCGCACAGGTGAGCAGGGAAATGGATGGCTACACCCATTCCGTTCTGCTTGCTCCCGATGGTCCGCCGCAGCTTTTGGAGCAAATCGAACAGCAGCTGTGTGACATGGGGTATCTTCCTGTTGTATCGGCAGAACAATAAAATCAAACCGACCGGCGTTTGCTGTAAAGCAGGCGCCGTTTTTTATATTGAAAATACGGTGCAGCGCCTTTTGGCAGTCATCAAACGGACAGCCCTTTCATATACTCTAGCAGTCAGGCAGAATCCAAAAAGGAAAGGACGGTTTTGGAAAATGACGCAATACTTAGGATTGAGCCAAAAGGAAGCCCAGAAAAACCGGGTGGAGTACGGCGACAATCTGCTGGAGGGCGGTCAAAAGAAAAGCGCACTGAAAATCCTGCTGGCACAGTTTGGCGATTTGATGACCTTAATTCTGCTGTGCTCCACCATCCTCTCAATGGCGATGGGGGAAAAGGTGGAGGCGATGACCATTATTGCCATCGTAATCCTCAATGCGCTGATGGGATTTTTTCAGGAGTATCGCACCGAACGTTCCCTGCAAAAGCTGGGTGAGCTGGCAGCTCCAAGTGCAACGGTCATTCGCGATGGGCACAGCCGAGTGATTCCCGCAAAAGAGGTGACCATCGGGGATTTGGTCGTCCTCAAGGCAGGTGACCGGGTACCGGCGGACTGTCGCATTGTGGAGAACAGCGAATTGAGCATCGACGAATCGCTGCTGACCGGCGAATCGGTGCCGGTGGAAAAGGGATGCACCGACCACCGCACCAACGATTACAGCGAGCAGGTGTGCGCCTTTATGGGGACGATTGTGCTGCGCGGACACGGCAAGGCGGTGGTCTACCGAATCGGCGAAGAAACCCGCATGGGAGAAATCGCAGTGATGCTGGACTCCATCGAGCAGCAGCAAACCCCCTTGCAGAAAAAACTCGACCAGCTGGGCAAGGGCATTGCAATCGGATGCCTTGTCATCTGCGCACTGGTTTCGGGTGTTGGAATCCTGCGCGGAGAGCCGGTGATGGAGATGCTCATTACCGGTATCTCTCTGGCAGTGGCAGCCATCCCAGAGGGGTTGCCTGCCATCGTCACCATTGCGCTGGCGCTTTCGGTCAACCGGATGGTCAAAAAGAATGCGGTGATTCGGCGGCTGCACGCGGTGGAAACACTCGGTTGTGCCAATGTAATCTGCTCGGACAAAACAGGGACACTGACAGAAAACCGCATGACAGTCAAGCAGCTGGTGTGCGGGGACAGAAGGTTTGAGGTCAGCGGAAACGGGTTGGAAAACGGCAGACTGCAAATCGCAGGCAGGACAGTGCTGGCACAAAATGACTGCGACCTTCGGCGCGCATTGGAGATTGCGGCAGTGTGCAGCAATGCACGCATCCAAAACGGCGGGCGCAGAATGGGCACAAGGAGTTTGCAGGTGGATGGAGAGCCTACCGAGGCTGCCCTTGCAGTCGCTGCCATGAAAGGCGGAGTCGAATTTAGCTCCTGCGGCTGCACCGTTCTGCGGGAGCTGCCGGTTGACTCCCAGCGCAAGATGATGTCGGTCATTGTGCGCACCAAGGGCGGAGAGCTGCTGATGTTCACCAAGGGTGCGCCGGACATCCTGATGCGCCGCTGTGCCTTTGTGCAGAAGAATATGGCAGTAGTTCCGATGACAGCCGGAAAAAGACAGGAGCTGATGCGGGAGAATGAGCAGATGGCACAAAATGCAATGCGGGTGCTGGCACTGTGCTGGAGGAAGGTAAGCTCGGTCCATGACACCGCCGAGCAGAACCTGGTCTTTTGTGGGTTGGCAGGGATGATCGACCCGCCGCGCAAGGAAGCCTTTCAGGCGGTAGCCAAGTGCAGACGGGCACAGATCAGACCGGTGATGATTACCGGAGATAGCCGGCAGACTGCCTGCGCCATCGCTTCTCAGCTGAAGATTTTGCCGTCCGGCGACCAGCAGGGGCAGGTGATGATCGGAGAGGAAATTGAGCGGATGGATGAGGAGAGCTTTTTGCGTGCCTTGCCGAAGGTGAGCGTCTTTGCTCGTGTGACCCCTGCCCATAAGCTGCGCATTGTGAAGGGACTCAAATCACAGGGAAACATCGTCGCGATGACCGGCGACGGGGTCAACGATGCACCTGCGGTCAAGGAGGCAGACATCGGTGTTTCGATGGGAAAAAACGGCACAGATGTCACCAAGGAAGCAAGCTCGGTCATTTTGATGGACGACAACTTTGCCACCCTGGTCAGTGCCATCGAGGAGGGCAGGGTGATTTACCAGAACATCCGCAAATTCATCCGATATTTGCTCTCCTGTAACATCGGTGAGGTAGTGACCATGTTCCTTGCTATGCTGATGGGGATGCCGGTTCCGCTGCTTCCCATCCAGATTTTGCTGATCAATCTGGTGACCGATGGATTGCCCGCCATTGCACTGGGATTGGACCCGCCGGACAGCGACGTTATGGACCGAAAACCGCGCAGAAGCACCGACTCCATCTTCTCCGGCGGGCTGCTGACGGTCATCCTCTTCCGCGGGATGCTGATCGGTCTGGCGACGGTGGCGGTTTTTTCGATGATGCTGACTGGCGGTGCAACGGTGCAGGCGGCAAGGACCGGCGCCTTGGCGACGCTGATATTGACCCAGCTGATTCATGTGTTCGAGTGTAAGTCGGAAAGCCGTACCCTGTGGCAGATCCCATTCTTCAACAACTGGAAGTTGATTGGAGCAACGGGAATCTCGTTAGCAGTGATGTGCTTTGCCATCTGGCACCCGATGGGCAGAAGCATCTTTGAAACAACGGCTTTGGGGTTGGAGCAGCTGAAGCTAATTGGAATCGTCCTGCTCATCCCGCCGCTGTTGTGGGGAATTGTCTGTGCCGCCTTTTGGAAAAAATCAAATGTGATTCCTGTCAGAAACGAAGAGAACAGCAGGAAACGGGTAGTAACGGAAGAAAAACAGAGCAAATTTGATTTTTTGAGCGAATAGTGCTATAATAAAAGCCACAACAAACCTGGTGGGGAAATAAAAGTTGTTTCTTTGCCGGGAAATTTGATACAGGTGGCGATTGCATTTTGTATACTACAATTCTCTTTTATATGATGCTGGCAGGAGCGGTGACCCGCTTGGTGTCCGCAGGGATGCTGGCAATGATGGGCAGAATCAATCTGCCGGCAGGACTGGTGGTTTTGTCGGTGGCAGTTGCGCTGCTGGGACTGGGTCTGGTCGCAAAACGTTGTCTGGGAAATCTCAGGCTGCGGGAAATCGTAAGCTATCATTTGACCGCGGATGTGGTTTCTCTGGTGTCCATTGTGGTACTGCATTTTTATATGGTGGACATTTCGATGATTGAAACGCTGATTACCGGCTCGGTGCTTTCGGTGCTGGCAAGTGTGAGCGTGCTGTTTCTGGCATTTCGCAAAAAGCGTTATATCACCGTGCGCCGGCAACAGGAGGATAAACGACAGATGTTAGCGGCAAAAAGCGGCAGCGCAGCGGTGAAGGAATAAACGGAATAAGGAGGAAAAAGGGATGGACGAGAGCAAAAAGATGATTTTAGAAAAACGAATCGAAAAGACGATGAAGGCGCTGGAAAAGAATAAAATGAAGCCTTTTTATGCAGAAAACCGCCAGCAGGCACTGGAGCTGGTCAAGGAGCTTTTGCAGCCGGGACAGACGGTGGCGTGCGGCGGCTCGGTGACATTGGACGAGTGTGGCATTTTGCAGCTGCTGCGCAGTGGGGACTATCATTTTCTGGACCGCTCTGCGCCCGGACTGACTCCTGAGCAGTCCAAGGGGATGCTCAAACAGGCATTTCTGGCGGACGTTTACCTGTTGAGTGCCAATGCCATCACCGAAAACGGGGAGCTGTACAATGTGGACGGAAATTCCAACCGGGTGGCAGCGCTGGCTTTTGGACCCGACAGCGTGATAGTGGTAGCGGGTTACAATAAAATCGTGGCAGACCTTCCGGCAGCAGTGGAGCGGGTGAAGAAGATTGCGGCTCCAGCAAATGCAACCCGCCTGCACTGCAAAACTCCCTGTGCGGCAGTAGGAGAGTGCATGGACTGCCACAGCGATGGGCGCATCTGCTGCAACTATCTGGTAAGTGCCCAGCAGCGCCATCAGGACCGTATCAAGGTGATTCTGGTGGGCGAAGAGCTGGGATATTAAGAGAAGCCACAACCAAAATGAGGAGGAAAGAACAAAATGCTGGACAAAAAGGTAGAACAGCTGCTCAACGAGCAGATCAACAAGGAGTTTTATTCGGCATATCTTTACTTGGATTTTGCTAACTTCTATCAGTCGAAGGGTCTGGACGGCTTTGCCAACTGGTATCAGATTCAAGCACAGGAGGAACGGGATCATGCGATGCTGTTTTATCAGTATCTGCACAACAATAACTGTGCCGTTGTGCTGGAAACAATTGAAAAGCCGGACCAGGTGTTCCAAACACTGGCAGAGCCGCTCAAGGCAGGGTTAAAGCATGAGGAGTATGTTACCAGTCTTATCCACAACCTCTATGCAGCAGCTCATGATGTCAAGGATTTCCGCACGACCCAGTTTTTGGACTGGTTCATCAAGGAACAGGGTGAAGAAGAAACCAATGCGAACAATCTGGTCACCCGCTTTGACCTGTTCGGCAACGACCCAAAGAGCCTGTATATGCTGGACAATGAGCTGAAAGCGCGGGTATATAGTGCGCCGTCGCTGGTTCTGTAAATATCAGGATAGATTTGATAGGAAAATATAGTTTGATTCAAAACGGCTTACCGTCTGGATTTTCAGACGGTAAGCCGTTTTTTTGTTTACAGAACACACAGGAGGATACACAGAAAAAATGAAGGGAAAAAGTTTTTTAGTAGAAAACAACTGTTTATGTAAGGTGGATTTTATGAATATTTTGTTAATATAGGAGAAATTCAGCGCTTTAATGTAGCAAATTCTATACAAAGTGAGGAAAAGCAAAAGAGGGGGTTGACATTGCTTTATCGCTTTGATATACTAAAGCGCAAATAAAACAGACAAGCTTCTGTACAGAGAAAAATTGTGTTTTATTAAAAAAATAGGGGATTTAACCTGAAATTTATAAGATTTTGCTTTTTAATTAAAATTTAGCAAATCAGAAGGAGGAAATTATGAAACGCACAACAGCAAGAGTAACTGCGGCAGCAGTGGCAGCAATGATGGCGATGGCCTCGCTGAGCGGCTGCGGCGTGATGAGCAGTGCATCTAAAGAAGCGGCAACCCAATCCACAACCGGCACCCAGCAGGACAGCAAGGAGATTCACGATCTGGTCCTGGCACATCTGGCATCGACCGAAATTTCCACCTTCAACCTGCTAAATTCGCAAACACAGGCGGATGTTCAGTATCTGACCAATATGTTGGATGGTCTGGTCGAAGCAGACAGCTACGGAAACATTGTCCCGGGCATTGCGACCGACTGGGTCACTGAGGACGGCGGCAAAACCTGGATCTTCCATCTGCGGGACAATGTCACCTGGGTGGATGTCAACGGAAATGAAAAGGCGAAACTGACAGCGGACGACTTTATGACCGGCATGGAGTGGGTGCTCAACTTCTATAAAAACGATTCGGCAAACGTGTCTATGCCCAGTGAGATGATTCAGGGAGCCAAAGAATATTACGAGTACACCAAGACCCTTACGGAGGAGCAGGCATATCAGCTGACAGCAGGGGACGGCTCCAAATTCCGTGAGATGGTTGGAATCGAAACGCCGGACGACTACACACTGGTCTACCATTGTACCGCAGCAAAACCATACTTTGATACTGTGATGGCATATATCTGTATGTATCCGATGGCACAGGGCATGGTGGACGAACTGGGAGTCGAAGGCGTACAGGGGATGAACAACGAAAATATGTGGTACAACGGCTGTTACTTGATGACCTCCTATGTACAGGGAAATGAAAAGCTGTTTGTGCCGAATCCTGCTTACTGGGACAGCGATTGCAAGCGGTTTGACTCCATCACGGTCAAGATGGTGGAATCCAACGATGTTGCCTATCAGCTTTATCAGTCCGGTGAGACAGATTATGTTGAGTTGAGCGAAAGCAACATCAAGACCATCAGCAGCGATGAAAACAATCCGTACCACGACAAGATGGTGGAGTGGAAGAAGACCTTCTCCTCGATTCAAATGAAATTTAACTATGACAAGAGAAACGAGGATGGAAGCGATGACAACAACTGGAACCGGGCAGTTGCCAATGAGAACTTTAGAAAAGCATGGTACTATGGACTGGATTTCACCGATTACTTCAGCCGTTACAATGCCATCAACCCGATGAGCTGTGAGAATAACACCTATACCATGAATGGGCTGTGCTACACCAGCGACGGCACCGATTATACCGAACTGGTGAAAAAGGAGCTGGGACTTGCCGAAGAAAACGGAGAGACCCCTGCACGTCTGGACCGCACCAAAGCAGAAGAATACAAACAGAAAGCAATCGAGGAGCTGACCGCGCAGGGTGTTACCTTCCCGGTAGAGGTAGATTATTACATCTCCGGCTCCAATCAGACGGCTCTGGATACTGCTACGGTGCTCAAGCAGGTGTTTGCAGACAGTTTGGGAGAGGATTTTGTCACACTGAATATCGGCACCTATGTTTCCAGTGTACGCAAAGAGGTTTATGAACCACAGCTTCAGTCGATTGCCATCACCGGATGGATCCCCGATTACGGCGACCCACAGAACTATATGTCCCAGGAAACCTACGGCAACGACAACGCTTATTACACCGTTCTGGTTTCTAACGCCAATGATTTGGAGGACAACGAGCAGAACAAGGCTGTTTTGGGTCTGTATAAGGAATTTACCGCTTTGGTAGAAGCAGCCGATGCTATCAGTGAAAAGGATGCACGCTATGCTGCCTATGCAAAGGCAGAAGCCTTCTTGCTGGACCATGCGATGAATATTCCGGTTTACCATGACATCGGTTGGGTGTTGACCAAAATCAATCCATACAGCAAGATGAACGCAGTCTATGGAATCCAGAACTGGAAAATCAAAAACTGGGAAACCAACTCGGACGGTTACAGCACAGAGCTGCTGGCAGAGGATATTGCTGCACACAAGAGCAAATAAGCAGAAGGAGGGGGCTGAAGAGATTCTTCAGCCCTCATTTTTTGGTTGGATATAGTTAAAGGTATAAGTAAAGTAAACACTGAATAATATTAGAATATAGATAGAATTTATTCGGAAAACTTATATGAATATATAAATTGATATTTATATAGACGAAAATAAGCGGGATTATTATATCGAATCAAGCAGATATTTGTAGAATAATCACAGTTTTTTTAAAAAATAAATAATATATAAGCGCAATTTTAATAATTTATCTTGACACCATCCCTTTAACTTGCTAAAATAAATAAGTAAAGCAGTTGATATAAAAATTGACTGCGTCGTGCATCCCTTGGGGGCAGTTCTGCTGCCGTCATCGAACATAAGGAGGAACATTATGAAAAAAACAGCATCCAGAATTCTGGCACTGGCGCTGACAGCATCCCTCATCCTGAGCGGCTGCGGTTCGACCGGCACAGGAGAAAACACACAGGCAAATAACGAAAAACCGGCTTCCGGCGAGAGCAGTGCTGAAAAACCGGCAGAGGAAGAAAAGACCGAAGAGGTTGCACAGGGCGAAGCAATCACCGACCTTGTTATTTCCAAGATTGCAACCTCCGAACTTTCCACCTTCAACCTGCTCAATTCGGAAACATCCGCTGACTCTCAGTATCTGACCAACCTCTGGGATGGTCTGCTGGAGGTCAACTCCTACGGTGAGCTGGTTCCGGCAATTGCAGAGGAGTGGGGAACCGAAGACGGCGGTCTGACCTGGACCTTCCATCTGCGTGACAATGCAGCATGGGTGGATGTCAACGGCAATGAAAAAGCAAAATGTGTTTCGCAGGACTTTTTGACTGCAATGGAGTGGATTCTGAACTTCCATAAAAATGATTCTGCCAACACCTCGATGCCGATGGAGATGATTGAGGGCGCTACCGAATATTATGAATATACCAAGAGCCTGAGCGCAGAAGAGGCTTATGCACTCAATGCGGGAGAAGGCTCCAAATTCCGCGAGATGGTCAAGATTGAAACGCCTGACGAGCATACTCTGGTTTACCATTGCTCGACTGCAAAACCATACTTTGATACCGTAGCGGCTTACGGATGTCTGTATCCGTTGGCACAGGGCTTGGTGGATGAGCTGGGCGTAGACGGAATCAAGTCGATGAACAACGAAAATATGTGGTACAACGGCTGCTACACCATGACCTCCTATATTCAGGGCAATGAAAAGATCCTGACCAAGAATCCGCTGTACTGGGATACCGATTGCACCCGCTTTGAGACAGTCACTATCAAGATGGTAGAATCCAGCGACGTGGCATACCAGCTGTATCAGTCCGGCGAAATCGACGAGGTGGGTCTGACCGAGAGCAATATCAAGACCATCAGCGGCGATGAGAGCAATCCATACCACGACAAGATGATTGAGTGGCCGAACGATTTCCGTTCCTATCAGTTCCACTTCAACTATGATAAACGCAAGGAAGACGGCACACCGGACACCAACTGGAACAATGCCATCGCAAACGAGGCATTCCGTCTGGCTTGGTACTACGGTCTGGATTTGACCCCTTCCTTCAGCAGAACCAATGCCATCAACCCGCTCAGCTGCGAAAATAACTTCTACTCGATGCCGGGTCTGTTGTACACCTCCGACGGCACCGACTACACCGAGCTGGTTAGACAGGAATTGGGTCTGCCGCAGGAAAATGGGGAAACACCGGTCAGATTGGATGCTGACAAAGCAGCTCAGTACAAAAAACAGGCGATGGAAGAGCTGAGCGCCATCGGTGTCACCTTCCCGGTCGGCATTGACTACTACATCTCCGGCTCCAACCAGGCAGCTCTGGACAGCGCAAACGTTTTGGCACAGGCTCTTTCGAACAGCTTGGGTGATGACTTTGTACAGTTGAACATCAAAACCTATGTTTCCAGCGCACGGAAAGAGATCTATGAGCCAAAGCTTCAGTCGATCAACATCTCCGGCTGGGGTGCAGACTACGGTGATCCACTCAACTACATCGGTCAGGAAACCTATGGCAACGACAGTGCATACTACACAAGAAGTCTGTCTAATGTAAATGATTTGGAAGAAAATGAGAATAACAAAGCTCTGCTGGATGCCTATAAGGAATTCAGCTCGCTGGTTGAGCAGGCAGATGCCATCCACGATGATTTGGATGCACGTTACAAAGCCTTTGCAAAAGCAGAAGCATATATGATTCAGCACGCTCTGACCGTTCCAAACTATTACAATATTGGTTGGATGCTGACCAAAGTCAACCCATACAGCAAGATGAAGGCAATGTATGGTATCCAGAACAACAAGATGAAGAATTGGGAGACCAACGCAGACGGCTATACTGCCGAGCAGGTAGCTGCCTTGAAGGAAGCACACGAAAGCGGAAAATAATTTGTCTGGAATTACTGCAAAAAAGGCACAGAGGATTTCTCTGTGCCTTTTTTACTTTATATTTTTGTGTAAAAATATGAAATGAGAAGACTTTCTTTTATAAAAATGATGAATAAAGTGTGTAAAAATACGTGAATATCATCAAAGAAAATCAATAAAAATGGGGAAATATCGATTATAGTGATAATATTTTATCAATTATAACAAGTTTTATGCAAAGAATCAGAAAAATAAATAGTTAATATTGACAAGTGATGAAAAATTTGCTATTATGTATTTAAATTAAAGTAAA
This sequence comes from Clostridium sp. CAG:169, assembly GCA_000435195.1. GTDB lineage: Bacteria > Bacillota > Clostridia > Oscillospirales > Ruminococcaceae > Negativibacillus. The sequence continues at coordinate 25,733 of FR880268.1, forward strand.
CGATATATTAAGTGCTTTAATTAAGAAAAAAGAGTCGGTATTCTGCACCGGATTGCATGGACAGATATACCGAAGGAGGTAACACAATGAAAAAAACATTGTCCAGACTTCTTGCTGTCGCTTTGACCGCTTCTCTTGTATTGAGCGGTTGTGGGGGAACAGGAACAACTGAAAACAGCGGCACAGAAGAGAAAAAAGAGAACAACGAAACACAGCAGCCTGCAGAAGACAAGAAGGAAGAAAACAAAGAAGCAGCTGCAAGCTCCGGCGAGGAGATTAAGGATTTGGTTATCTCCAGATTGGCGACCAGAGAATTGCAGACCTTTAATATTCTGTACAGCCAGATGGCAGCAGACTTTGAAAACCTGTGTAACCTGACCGACCCTCTGCTGGAGCTGAACTCCTACGGTGAGCTGGCACCATGTGTTGCAAAAGAATGGGGAACCGAAGATGGCGGTCTGACCTGGACCTTCAACCTGCGTGACAATGTAAAATGGGTTGACGTCAATGGCAACGAAAAAGCAGATTGTACCGCACAGGACTTCCTGACCGGTCTGGAGTGGGTACTCAACTTCCATAAGAACGACTCCTCCAACACTTCCATGCCGATCGAAATGATCAAAGGTGCAGAAGAGTATTATGAATACACCAAGACCCTGAGCAAGGAAGAGGCAGATGCTCTTACCGCAGGCGAAGGCTCCAAATTCCGTGAAATGGTCGGCGCTGAGGCAAAGGATGACTACACGCTGGTTTACACCTGTGTTGAGCCAAAACCATACTTTGACACCGTTGCTACCTATGCTTGTATGTATCCAATGGCACAGGGCATGGTTGATGAGCTGGGCGGTCCAGATGCAGTCAGAGCCATGAACAACGAAAATATGTGGTACAACGGCTGCTACACCATGACCTCCTATGTACAGAACAACGAAAAGATGTTCACCAAGAACCCACTGTACTGGGATACCGAGTGCAAACTGTTCGATACCGTCAACGTTAGACTGGTAGAGTCCAACGACGTTGCATTCCAGCTGTATCAGTCCGGTGAAATTGATGAAGTTGCCCTGACCGAGAGCAACCTGAAGACCATCAGTAGCAACGAAAACAACGAATATTATAACTACCTGGTAGAGAAACCGGCAGACAAATATTCCTACCAGATTCACTTCAACTTTGATAAGTACAATGAAGACGGTACAAAGGACGACAACTGGAATACCGCAATCGCAAACGAGGCATTCCGTCTGTCTTGGTACTATGGTCTGAACCTGTCTGAATATTACAAGAGATTCAATGCAATCAATCCAATGAGCTGTGAAAACGAATGCTTCACTATGAAGGGTCTGGTTTACACTTCCGACGGCACCGACTATACCGAACTGGTTAAGAAAGAACTGGGTCTGCCGGAGATGGACGGCGAAAAGATGGTCAGACTGGATGCTGACAAAGCAGCTCAGTACAAGAAACAGGCGATGGAAGAGCTCTCCGCTCTGGGCGTTACCTTCCCGGTAGGCGTTGATTACTACATCTCTGCTTCTAACCAGACTGCTCTGGACAGCGCAACTGTATTTGGTCAGGCTCTCTCCAGCAGCTTGGGCGATGACTTTGTAAAACTGAATATCAAGACCTACGTTTCCAGTGAGCGTAAAGAAGTATTTGACCCGAAACATCACTCGATCACCATCCGTGGTTGGGGTGCTGACTACGGTGACCCACAGAACTACCTGGGTCAGCAGATGTACGGCTACGACAACGCATTCTACTCCACCGGCTACAACTACATCGTTGACGTTCCAGAGACCGAAGCAACCAAAGACCTGCTCAACTGCTACAAAGAGTTCACTAAACTGGTAGAAGAAGCTAACACCATCTATGATGATATTGATGCTCGTTATGCAGCTTATGCAAAAGCAGAAGCATACCTCATCCAGCATGGTATGGTTATTCCGGCATACTACAACGTTCCTTACTGCCTGACCAAGATCAATGTATACAGCAAGATGAACGCTATGTTCGGTAGCCAGAATGAAAAGATGAAGAACTGGGAAACCAATGCAAACGGTTACACCACCGAAGAGATGGAAGCAATCGTTGCAGAGCACAACAAAAAGTAATCACACTTTCAATAGGAAATCCTCCAAAAAAGGGGCAGCAGAGTTGCTGTCCCTTTTTTGTCGTGTTTATTAAGAAAATATGAATAAAAACAGATGTGGAATCTTGTATAGATTGGAAGGATAAGAAAATAGGAGTAAGGATACACTTTAAAATCTATTGTCGATTTGACATATTTTAGCAGATAAAAGTGATAAAAACGACAAAATTGCTATAAAAATATTGAAATTATAAATAGTTTTTGGTATTATATACCTCGGAAGATAAAGTAAATATTTTACTTTATTCAAGTTTCTGCTGTTACCAAGGCGGGAAACCAACAGCAGACTGAACAAGCTTTTTTAGAAAGCTGAAGGAGGACAATATGAAAAAGAGAGTATCCAAACTGCTGGCTTTGGCACTGACAGCAACGATGCTGCTGAGTGCTTGCGGCAACAACTCCGGTGAAACTGCTCAGACAGAAAAAGCGGAGGAAGGAAAAGAATCGACCGAACAGACCACTGAAAAGACGGAAGAAGGTAAAAAGGACAAAGCAGAAGCTTCTGCGGACGAAATCAAGGACCTGGTCATCGCAAGACTGGCAACCCGTGAAATCGAAAGCTTCAACATCCTGTACAGCCAGACCTTTAGTGATTTTGAAAATCTGACCAACCTGACCGATCCTCTGCTGGAGGTAGACACCCATGGTAAACTGGTTGCTTGCCTGGCAGATGAATGGGGAACAGAAGACAACGGTCTGAACTGGAAGTTCCACATCCGCGACGGCGTTAAATGGGTAGACATGAACGCAAACGAAAAAGCAGATGTCACCTCCTATGACTTTGCTACCGGTATGGAGTGGGTACTCAACTTCCATAAGAACGATTCCTCCCACACCTCTCAGCCAATCGAGCTGATTGCAGGCGCAAAGGAATACTATGAATACACCAAATCCCTGAGCAAGGAAGAGGCTTATGCACTGACTGCCGACGAAAATTCCAAGTTCCAGGAGATGGTAGGCATCAAGACACCGGATGCAAGCACCATCGTGTACACCTGCAACGGTGAAAAGCCGTATTTTGACTCTCTGGCTACCTGGGCAGGTATGTACCCAATGTCACAGGCAATGGTCGATGAACTGGGCGTAGACGGCGTCAAGGGCATGAACAACGAGACCATGTGGTACAACGGTTGCTATACCATGACTTCCTACATCCAGGGCAACGAAAAAATCTTCACCAAAAACCCAACCTACTGGGATACCGATTGCAAGCTGTTTGACACCGTTACCGTAAGAATGGTAGAGTCCAACGACGTTGCATATCAGCTGTATCAGTCCGGCGAGATTGATTCCGCCAGTCTGACCGAAAGCAACCTGAATACCATCTACAACGACGAGAGCAACCCATACCACGATTACCTGACCGAGGTTCCTGCGGACAAGTACTCCTACCAGACCCGCTTCAACTACAACAAGAAGAATGAAGACGGCACACCGGACACCAACTGGAATCTGGCAGCAGCAAATGAAGCTTTCCGTCTGTCCTGGTACTACGGATTGGATTTGACCGAATACTTCAAACGCTCCAACTCTCTGGACCCACTCAGCTGTGAAAATGAATATTACAGCATGAAGGGCTTTATCTACACCTCCGACGGCACCGACTACACCGAGCTGGTTAGACAGGAACTGGGTCTGCCGGAGCTCAATGGTGAAAAGATGGTAAGACTGGATGCTGACAAAGCTGCTCAGTACAAACAGCAGGCAATCGAGGAGCTCAGCGCCATCGGCGTTACCTTCCCGGTCAGCGTTGACTATTACATCTCCGGCTCCAACCAGACCGCTCTGGACAGCGCGAACGTTCTCAAACAGGTATTCTCCAACAGCCTGGGCGATGACTATGTCACTTTGAACATCAAGACCTACGTTTCCAGCGGTACACAGGAGGTTTATGTACCAAGCCTGCATTCGATTACCGTTGGCTTTGGCTGGGGCGCAGACTTCGGTGACCCACAGAACTACCTGGTTCAGGAAGCATACGGTTACGACAACGCTTACTACTCCAACAGCTACACCAAGATTAACGAGGTTGAGGAAAACGAAAACACCAAAGCGCTGCTGGATAGCTACAAGGAATTTACCAGACTGATGGAAGAAGCAGATGCCATCAAGGACGATATGGATGCCCGTTATGCAGCATTTGCAAAAGCAGAAGCATATCTGATTCAGCACGGTCTGTCCCTGCCACAGAGCTACACCTCCGGCTGGACCCTGACCAAGATCAATCCATACAGCAAGATGAATGCGGTATTCGGCTGCCAGAACGACAAGATGAAGAACTGGGAAACCAACGCAAACGGTTACACCAGCGAAGAGATGAAGGCACTGGAAGAAGCATACAATGCAGAAAAATAAGCAGTTCAATGAAAAAGAGGAGCGATGCAGGAGCATCGCTCCTCTTTTTTGCATAGAATACAGAGAAGAGATATTTTAGTTTAGGTAAAAATATGGATCCGGCAACTGAAAAAATAGTTATAAAAATCACATAATTATAAGAATACACAATCAATATATATGAAAATTGTTTATATTATGGAAAATATATAGTAATGATTGACAAGAAGAAAAAAGTCTGTTATTATAAAGCAAAAGTTATACTTATTTTGAAATATCTTTTAAAATTTTAAATGTTGTTTGAGAGGCGGGATCCGGCACAAGTGGTAAACAGGAGGGTCTTGCTATTGATATGAGATCGCAGATCGAAGGAGGAACAACCATATGAAAAAGGCGTTATCCAAAATGCTTGCCATGATGCTGACAGCAGCTCTTCTGCTGAGCGGCTGCGGCGGTGGCACCACGGCAGAAAAACCTGCTGAAAACGGCGAAACCACAACAGCACAGGGCGAGGAAAAGAAAGAGGAGTCGAAGGAAGAAGCAAAACCGGAGGAAATCAAGGACCTGGTATTGAGCGGGATTGCCACTTCGGAGATGGAAACCTTTGATATTCTGTACAGCCAGAATTTCTCGGAGCTGGATATTTTGACCAACCTGCAGGACCCACTGCTGGAAGTTGATACCAAAGGTAAAGTAGTCGCTTGTATTGCAGATGAATGGGGAACCGAGGACAACGGTCTGAACTGGAAGTTCCACATCCGCGACGGAGTCAAATGGGTGGACATGAACGGCGAAGAAAAAGCCGATGTTACCTCTTACGACTTTGCAACCGGTATGGAGTGGGTATTGAACTATTACAAAAATGATGCTTCCCATACGGCACAGCCAAGTGAAATGATTGCCGGTGCAAAAGAATACTATGAGTGGACCAAAACGTTGACCGAAGAAGAAGCATACAAACTGACCGCTGACGAAAACTCCAAGTTCCAGGAGATGGTCGGCATTAAAACTCCTGACCCAAGCACCATCATCTACACCTGTACAGCACATAAGCCATACTTTGATTCGATGGCAACCTGGGCAGGTATGTACCCGAGAGCACAGGCAATGATCGATGAACTGGGCGTAGACGGCGTTAAAGCCATGAACAACGAGACCATGTGGTACAACGGATGCTACACCATG
>FR880269.1 GCA_000435195.1 Clostridium sp. CAG:169
CTGCGGGAATTTGGTTCCGTCAGTGCGCCCACATTGCCTTACGGCGTATAAAGTTGAAAAGGAGGAAAAACGATGCTTACCTTTAAGCAGGTTGGAAAAACGAACACCGATGTGACCCTCAAGCTGGCAATCCAGACCGCCCTCGAGCGGGAGATGGACCTTGTGGTGGCAACCACCAAGGGTGACACTGCGTTAAGAGCAGCAGAGCTTGCCAGGGAAATGGGATTTTCCGGTAAGCTGGTTGCGGTCAGCTGTGCGTATGGAGCAAAGGCAGTAAATGAAAACAGCCTTTCCGACGAGATGCGTGACCGGCTGCATCAGCAGGGTGTGACGGTGGTGACGGCTGCGCACGCACTCAGCGGAGCGGAGCGTGGAATCAGCAAGGCGTTCGGCGGTGTGTATCCGGTGGAAATTATGGCTGCGACCCTACGGATGTTTGGACAGGGCGTCAAGGTCTGTGTGGAGATTGCGCTGATGGCAGCCGACTGCGGAGCGATTCGGGCAAAACAGCCGGTGATGGTGGTCGGTGGCACCGGCGGCGGAGCTGATACCGCCTGTGTCATCACCCCTTCCTATACCGCCTCCCTGTTGGAGACAAAGGTAAATGAAATCCTCTGTAAACCGGCGCTGCTGCCGCAGGAAGAAACCGCAGAGTAAAAATCGATCAACAAAAAAGCTCTCCGAAAAGGAGAGCTTTTTGCTTTTCTGGTTTTAAAATAAAATGATGGTGATGCCGTCGTTTTGTCTGCCAAAATCAACATCGCTCTTGAGCTGCGGGCAAAGTTCGATGGCTTTTCTGCCGTCGGCAGTGAAGGGGGTGAAGTCCTCCCCGCGCACAAAATGGCGGATGACTCCGGTGCGCTTGCGGTCGGCACACAGCTTTAAGCAGGCGGTCTTGATGGCGCCGCCCTGACCGGTGGAGCCGTAGCCATGGATGACCTTGAGTGCGTGACAGCGGGCATATTTTGCCAGCCAGATTTCATTTCCCAGCTGGGTCATCGCCTGAGAAACCAAGGGCATATTTTTTTTGATATTGACAGTTTTGCAGATCAAGTGGGAACAACTCCTTTAACGGGCGGACCAATGGGGTGCGCTTAAAAATTATGCAAGAAAAAGCAGGAAAGGAAAAGCCGGCAGAGCTGCAATCA
>FR880270.1 GCA_000435195.1 Clostridium sp. CAG:169
ATTCGGTAGAGGATGCCGTCTTTGGAAAGAATGTGGCTTTGCCCGACCACCTCGTCGATGGTCTGCGGGCGCATGAGGTCTGCCAATGGAGCGTTCATCAAGTGCTTGCTCCCTCCTTAGTCAATGATAAAACAGATGAAATAACAGATACCTTTATTATAATCTTTGTGACAGAATTGTTCAAGAAAAAAACAAAAATTACGTTTGACAATCAAAAAACGAGGGATTACAATAAGAACAGAAATTGCGGAAAGAAGGAATCACGATGACAAAACTCAAGGCAATTTTTTTTGATTTGGATGGAACGGTCTGCAATACCCTACAGGATTTAGCGGAATGCACCAACCGTGCGCTGGCTGATTTCGGGCTGCCGCCCCATCCGGTCGAGGCATATCGGATGATTGTCGGCAACGGTGTCGATACCCAGATGAAGCGGGCAATCGGAGAGGAAAAATATTCCAAAGAGCTGGCAGACAAGGTCAAGGCAAAATTTAAAGCCTACTATGACCGGGATTATCTCAAGAACACCCGCCCGTATGAAGGAATGGAGCAGGCGCTGGATGCACTGCGCGCAATGGGACTCAAGCTGGCGGTCTTTTCCAACAAGCCGGATGAGTTTGCCGGGAAAGTTTGCGAGGAGCTGTTTGGAAATCGCTTTGATTTGGTGGCAGGCAATCGCCCGGGCATCCCGGTCAAGCCGGATCCGACCGGTTTGTTTGCTGCTGTCGAGCGTTTGGGCGTCCGACCGGAGGAATGTCTGTACTGTGGCGACTCCTGGGTGGATGTAGACACCGGAAAAAATGCAGGGATGCCGGTCATCGGAGCCGAGTGGGGATTTCGAGGAAGAAAAGAGCTGGAGGAGCGGGGAGCAGATTTTCTGCTTCAATCGCCCAGCCAGCTGCCGCAGCTGGTTGCACAGCTGATGAAGGAGCAGGTATAAAAAGGTCAAGCGGACAAGGAGGTGGTAAATTTGAAGGATAGGATGCGAGCAGGGGTGTCCAGCGCCTGTTTTTTTCCGCAGGAGACCGCCTGCTCGGTAGAAAAGCTGGCACAGTGGAAAATCCCGCAGATTGAAATTTTTTTTAATTCCTTTCAGGAGCTAAAGCCGGACTACCTCGAGCGCTTGCGCAGCTGCTGTCAGGCAGGAGGGACAAAAATCGTTTCAATCCATCCATTTACCTCCAACAGCGAATCCTTCTACTTTTTTACCGACTACCCGGGTAGATTGCAGGACGGGCTTGCCATCTACCGCCATTTTTTGCGGGCAGCGCAACAGCTACAGGCACAGCTGCTGGTTTTTCACGGAGCATCGATTGCCAACGACCTGCCGATTGAGCAGTCTGCCCGGCATTTTGCTACCTTGGACCGGATGGCACAAGAAGAGTACGGTATCACTGTCGCCCATGAAAATGTGGTGCGCAGCCGCAGCCGTGATATAGAATATCTGGTGCAGCTGCGGGAAGCATATCCACAGCTAAAACTGGTGCTGGATGTCAAGCAGGCGCTTCGTGCAGGACATGAGCCGCTCGAATATGTAGAACAGTTGGGAGAAAGCGTGATTCACGTCCATATCAGTGACAGCACCCAGGAGGAGGACTGCCTGCCGGTGGGAAGCGGGGATGCCCATTTAAAAGCTCTGCTGGGTGCCTTGCAGGGTAAAGGCTTTGCCGGATGTGTTTTGCAGGAGCTGTACCGCAGCAGCTATCAAGAGGAGCAGGAGGTCAGGGAAGGCTATCATCGTTTGCAGCAGATGATTGATGGATTGTATCACCCATCGCAAAAATAGACAAAATTCGACAAAAGATTAGAGAAATCAACTGATTTTCAGAGTATTTCCTGTTTATCATCCATAAGACAGCGAAGAAATTTCCAAAAGTTAGTCTATTTGGAGAGAACTATTTTGATTTTTTAATGATATAATGAGGAACAGTGCAGACTGAATCGGATTTCATCGTTGCTTTTTTACAGTTCAAAATTTTGAGAGGTGAAGCTGGTGATGAATTTGTTTGCAGAGCAACCGGAAAAAATCGTGTATACCCTCAACCGGATGGCGGTTCCGATGGTTGCCCAGACAAAATACCGCAATACCTATGGAATCGACGTGTATCGACGGGGATACAAGCTGTACGAGGTAAAGGATATTACGGTAGATCGGGAAAAATTAGAAAATCTGATCCGTCTTTGCAACCAGGAGCAGCTCTCCCTGCTGCATTTACGGGATGTGGTCGAAGACTTTTTGACCTGCCTTTAGAGAACGAGGACATTTTATAAAAAGTTTTTGAAAAGGATTGTACAAACAGGCAAAATGTGTGATATAATGACTTTGAATCTCCCTGATAGACGTTGCAACAAACGCTGCATAGGGAAACTGTTTGTAAAAAATCTTATTGGGACAAGGGATACTTGTGGAAAGGAATCCGATTTATGAAATGTCCATATTGTCAGTACTCTGAAAGCAAAGTGATTGATTCCCGTCCAACGGACGAGGATGAAAAAATCCGTCGCCGCAGGGAGTGTATGCGTTGCGGAAAACGTTTTACAACCTATGAAATTGTGGAAACCACACCGCTGATGGTGGTAAAAAAGGACGGCAGCATCGAACCGTTCAATCGGGAAAAGCTGCTCAATGGTTTGCTGCGCGCCTGCGAGAAGCGTCCGGTCTCCCTAAAGGCGCTTGAGCAGATTGTAGACCAGATTGAGCAAAAACTTAAAAATGCGCTGGAAGGCGAGGCAAGCTCCCGAAGAATCGGCGAGCTTGCTCTCGAACAGCTGCGACAGGTGGATCAGGTGGCGTATGTCCGCTTTGCTTCGGTCTATCGGGAGTTCCAGGACATCGACTCCTTCTTGCAGGAACTCAAAAAGATGCAGCAGGAGCAGCTGTCACACTAAACCAGATTGCGTAAAAGCGGAAGCTCGTTGTGGTACAGCTCATCGACCCGAATGGTCAGCTCTTTGGTCTGCGCCAGTAGCTGTGAAAGGTCGCCGTATCGGGCAAGCTGCTCCAGACGTGCAGAAATATCGGTGATTTTTTCTAGAGGCTCGTGTCGGATATACCACACCATCGAATCCTTGGTTTGGCTCCACTGGTCAAAAAAATGTGCGGCTACCTCGGCAGCCTGGTCCAGCTGTTGATTTTGTGCATAAGCGCTCAACTGCTCCAACTGTGGCAGGGCGCGGCTGCGAAAATCATAGCATTGCTTGATGGTGAACAGCGAGGTGGACACAATGACCAGCAAAAAGGCGATCGCGGCATAGATTCGTTTCAAGACGGTTCCTCCTTTTATCGTTTGTTCATCGGTACAATATAATAGTCCAGCTGCGGGGTGCAGGTCATCAGGAAAATATCCTCTGACCGGTACCCTTCTTTTTTTAATATCTTTTTAAATGCACCTTCTGTAAGCCCGCAGGCTTTCAGTCCTTGGTCAAGTATCTTGCGGTCGTTGATGACCAGGACCGGAACCGGCTGCGGCGTCAGCTGGATTTGCAAGGTCTGTGCATTGAGCGTTTCATATTGGGCTTTTTTGCGGACGGAAAGCTGACCGGTCGTTTCGGCAACTGCGTAATCCACCTCCCGCAGGTCAAAGATGCCGTTGATGCGCAGCTGCTCCATCAAATCGTCCACCGAATAGCGCAGGTCGGCAAGCTCCTGCTGGTCGAGCTTCCCATCCTGGATGACCACGCGGGTGTTTCCCCAGATCAGGCGGCGCAACTTGAGGTTTTTGAGCGCGCAGACCGACAGGATGACCTCAAAGCACATCAGCGTCAGAATCGGCACGATACCTAAAATCAGTGGAACGTCGCTGTTTTCTATCGGCAGGGTAGCAATGTTGGAGATGAGAATGGTGATGACCAGCTCGGACGGCTGAAGCTGTCCGAGCTGCCGTTTGCCCATGATGCGCAGTCCGAAGATGACAATCAGGTATAAAATCAGACTTCTTAAAAAGCTTATCAGCAAGCAAAACACTTCCTCTTTCTTGATTTCATACTGGTAGTATCGGTATAAAGCTTGCGTTTATGCGGATACTATACAAAGAAAAGAATGGACAAGGGTTGCAAAAAAAATTGTGCCCTTGGGCAAGGAAAGGGATGGTCAGCGATTGATGACGTCATTTTTTAAACGGCTGATGCAGCCGCAGCAGGACCCAAAGCTGCTGCGGCAGGGGGGGTTGCGGGATGCTTCCCAGCCGCAAGGGACCGGCAGCCGCAAGCAGGCAAGGGTCCGTTTAAATCGGGATTTAATGGAAAATATGGTCAAGGTGCGCGCACTCAGCCAAAATTCCACCGACCTGCTGGAACGGCAGATCGAGGTCAGCGGTGTGCCGGTGGCAATTTTGATGTGCGAGGGCATGGTCAACCTTCAGCTGTTTACCCAGATTCTGGTTCGACCGTTGACCGAGCTTTCACTGGAAAACGCAGACGGAGAGGCGGTTGCCCGGTGGGTCAGCCGTGAGACGGTGCTTTCGGGGGACCAGAAGGAATTTTTTACCTATGACGAGCTGTTTTCCTTTTTGATGGCTGGATTTGTGGTGCTGCTGATTGATGGAGTGGACCGAGGCATCGCCTGCGGGATGCAGGGATACA
>FR880271.1:0-4205 GCA_000435195.1 Clostridium sp. CAG:169
CAGAAGACGCTGGAAAAACGAGGGGTCAATGCGACCATCCGTCGGGAGCTGGGAGCGGACATCAACGCAGCCTGCGGACAGCTGCGCAGAGAGTATGACCAGCAGAGCGGACAGGTCCGGGAGGAGGAAGAAAAGTGATCAGATTTATGGGTGCGACCGACACCGGACGGCAGCGGCATCAGAACCAGGATGCCTACATCTGCCGCAGGGTCGGGGAGCAGACAGGATATGCCATCGTCTGTGACGGCATGGGCGGTGAAAAGGCAGGAGAGGTCGCCAGCGCGACAGCCTGCCAGCTGATTGAAAAATTCCTTCATCGGGACATCCGCGAAGGGATGAGCGAGTCGGCAGCCAAGGCGGTCATCTTTTCTGCCATCAGTGCAGCCAATGCCAAAGTCTATTCGATGGCAAAGGAAAACCCCAACTACCACGGAATGGGTACCACACTGGTGCTGGCGGTAGTGCTGGACGAGTGGATGCACATTGTCAACATCGGGGACAGCCGCATTTACATGGTAGAAAAAAAGGCGGTGCAGCAGCTGACCCGCGACCACACCCTGGTGCAGACAATGGTGGACCGCGGAGAAATCAGCAGCGAAGAAGCCCAAAATCATCCGAAAAAGCATTATATCACCCGCGCCATCGGCGTTGGGGATACGCTGGACATCGACTACCAGATGTATCAGCTGAAAAAGGAAAGCCAGGTGCTGCTGTGTACCGACGGGCTTTCCAACTACCTCAGACCGGAAAAGCTGCCGGAGCAGCTGAAAAGCTGCATCCGCAAGGAGAGCTTGCAGGAGCTGATCGACTATGCCAACAATCAGGGCGGAGCGGACAATATCACGGCAGTTGTGCTGTATCGTTCCTGATGCCCGCTGTGCAGGAGGCTATTCTGAATGGATAAATACATTGGAAAGAAACTGGATGGACGCTATGAGATACGCGAGCTGATCGGCGTGGGCGGAATGGCAAACGTCTACAAGGCGTATGACGTGGTGGAAGCGCGGACGGTGGCGGTCAAGATTCTGCGGGAAGAATATATGAACAACGACGAATTCATGCGCCGTTTCCGCAACGAGTCCCGCGCCATCTCTTTGCTGGATCACCCGAATATCGTCAAGGTGTATGACGTCATCTTCTCCAACCGCATCCAGTCGATTGTGATGGAATACATCGACGGCATCACCCTGAAGGACTACATCGACCAAGAAAAGGTGCTGCGCTGGAAGGAAGCAGTCCACTTTACCGTGCAGATTCTGCGGGCGCTGCAGCACGCGCACGACAAGGGCATTGTCCACCGCGACATCAAACCGCACAATATCATGCTGCTGTCGGACGGGACCATCAAAATCACTGATTTTGGCATTGCCCGCTTTTCCCGCAGCACCACCAAGACCATCACCGACAAAGCCATCGGCTCGGTGCACTACATCAGTCCCGAGCAAGCCAGCGGCGCCTTCACCGATGCCCGCAGCGACATCTATTCGCTGGGCGTGATGATGTTCGAAATGCTTACCGGCAAGCTGCCGTTTGAGGCGGACACGCTGGTTTCGGTGGCAATCAAGCAGATACAAAGTCAGCCGACTCTGCCGCGCTCAATCAACCCCGACATCCCGGAAGGGCTGGAGGAAATCGTGATGCGCGCCATGCAGAAGGATGCAGACAAGAGATACCAGTCGGCAGCGGAGATGCTGCACGACATCGACGAATTTAAAAGAAACCCCGCGATTGTTTTTTCCTACAAGTACGAGCAGCCGCCGCAGGTACACATCCAAAACGAGCTGCGGCATCAGCGGGCAGAACAACAGACAGGTGGAGAACAACAGCCGATGAAAAAAGAGAAAAAACCTTCCAGACGTCCGTCGCAGCAGAACCAGCAAAGCGATGACAGCTATGAACGCAAACCACTGCCGGTAGTGCCGGTGATGGCGGGCATTGCCTTTGCATTTTTGCTGGCAGCCTGTGCTTTCATCGGGATGCTGTTCATGGTCAACAAGCCTTTTGAGCAGGTGGAGAACGTCAAGGTCCCGGACCTGGTGGGCATGAATTATGAAAGCATCAAGACCAAGTACTCTGGAAAGTTCAAGATAGAGGTGGAGGAAAAAGCACCCAGCAGTCTGTACGACGAGGGAGAAATCTATGAGCAGAACCCGGACCCGGGCAAAACGGTCAAGGAAAACTCCACCATCACCATCAAAATCAGCACAGGCAAACAGGTTATTGTGTTGGAAGATTACACCGGAAAGGATTCCACCGAGGTCTTCCGCGACCTGAACAAGAAGGGCATCAAGTGGACCGAGACAGAAACCTACTCTAATGAGTATCCATCGGGAACGGTGGTCAAGACAGCGCCCAAAGCCGGTGAAGAGGTGGCAGAGGGCGATGAAGTCAGCGTCTATGTCAGCTTAGGCTCGCAGGAGCAGAATCAGACGGTGCCGCTGGTGGTCGGAATGAACTTCCACGAGGCAAAGACCTTGCTTTCCACCAAACGTCTGCGCATCGAGTGCGTGCGGGAGGTGCAGCCGGATACCGATGAGGACGGCAATCCTCTGCCGGGTCAGCAGGCGGCAGGAACCATTTTGGAGCAGAGCCCATCGGAGGATGCGCTGGTACCGGCAGGTACGGTGATCGGCGTTACCGTCATGGGCGGCGACGGTTGGGAGGACCCGAACAAGCCAAGACAGATTGAGATTAAATTCGACCTGCCGCAGGGCGACGATACGGTACACGTCCAGACCTTTGTGGATGGCAAGGAAACCGGCTACGGCGACCCGGACCTCTCCAGACAGTCGACCTGGACCACCAAGCCGAGCGGTAAGGGGGATGCAAAGGTGGAAATTTATATCGACGGTCAGTTGTACAAGAGCTATGATGTCAACTTTGACAACGGCACCAAGGTGGAAACCACCGACCTGCAGGGTCTGGGAGAGTCCCTTTCCAAGGAAGAACACGCCGATGAAGAGCGGGACGACGGATACCAGCAGCCGCAGGAGGACGACGACGAATAACCGATAGAAAAACAGCCCGCGCTGTCCTTTGAGGCGGCAGGGCTGTTTTGTCGTATCAGTGCAAGGGGATTTTGCGGGAAGCTCTCGCATTTTCCCGGGAAATTTGCTATAATGGGAAAAAACGTCAGAATGGAGGAAACACAATATCTTGATACAGCAGAAGATAATGGGCAGGATCGTCAAATCGCTGGGTGGATTTTACTATGTGGCACCGCAGTCCGGCGGTCCGGTCGTCGAATGCAGAGCGAGGGGAGCCTTTCGTCAGCAGAACATCAAGCCCTGTGTGGGCGATTGGGCAACGGTGGAATTGACCGAGCAGGGAACAGGCTATGTCGTACAGCTCGAGCCACGCAGCAACAGCCTGGTGCGTCCGCCGCTGGCAAATCTGGACCAGCTGGTGCTGGTGGTTTCCATCGCTGACCCGGCTCCGAACGCCTTTGTTCTGGATAAATTGATTGCCATTGCAGAATATCAGAAGATCGAGCCGGTCATCGTCATCACCAAGTGCGACCTTGCCGACCCGAAGGAATTTGCCGATATTTACCGCAAAGCAGGCTTTGCCGTGTATGAAACGCGGACGCTGGAGCATCAGGGTATCCAGGCGGTCATGGAGATGCTCAAGGATAAGACCAGCGCCTTCTGCGGAAACTCCGGTGCAGGTAAGTCCACCCTGCTCAACGCCATCGACCCGAGATTGAGCCTGGACACCGGCGACATCAGCCAAAAGCTGGGCAGAGGCAGACACACCACCCGCCATGTGGAGCTGTTTGAGCTGCCGCAGGGAGGATTTGTAGCGGACACACCCGGATTTTCCGCGGTAGACCTGGAAAAATTCCAGACTATCCTCAAGGATGAGCTGGCGGGTTGCTTCCGGGAGATGCACGACTACGAGGGCAAATGCCGATTCCGCGGCTGTTCCCACACCAAGGAAGCGGGCTGCGCTGTTTTGCAGGCGGTCAAGGATGGGGAAATCTCGCAAAGCCGCCATCAAAGCTACCTCAACCTGTATGAGCAGGCAAAAAATATCAAGGAATGGGAGCTGAACCGCTAAGGTTTGCAGCTTTAGGGAAAGGGACAGACAGATGAAACGATGCGTGATCTTTGGCGGAGGGCAGATCGGTGACCCCGAGCAGATCAAATCATATCTTTCCTTTGCTGGCAAAGTCAGCCGTTCTTTGTGAGAACGATGCAAACGCC
>FR880271.1:4218-42323 GCA_000435195.1 Clostridium sp. CAG:169
TACCGGCATTGTGTGCAGCTGGGATTTTCTCCGCAGCTGGTGCTGGGCGACTTTGATTCCTATGCAGGAGTGGTGCAGTCCGACTGCGAGCTGCTGCGCTACCCCATCGAAAAGGATGACACCGACACCATGCTGGCGGTCAAGCAGGCTTTGCAGCGCGGATACGAGAGGCTGCTGCTGGTCGGGATGCTGGGCGGCAGGCTGGATCACACCCTTGCCAATATCCAGACACTGGTGTACGCGGTGGAGCACGGAGCGGCAGCACAGATTATCGACAGCAGCTGCTGTATCACCGTCATCAAGGGAGGACAGACAGCGCAGATTCCGTATCAGCAGGGATTTCACTTTTCGGTATTCTGCCACAGCGACTGTGCAAGCGGGGTGTGCATCCGCCACGCAAAGTATGAGCTGGAGGATGCACAGCTCACCAACGATTTTCCCATCGGGGTCAGCAATTCCTTTTTGGAGGGACAGCCCGCACAGATTTCGGTCAAACAGGGAATCCTTGTGATTCTCTCCACCGGCGGCGATTAAAAAAGCTGCCTTTTTCACAAAACAAGCGCACTGTACATAGAATACAGCAAAAGCAAAACGCTTGACTGATGAAAAAGGAGGCAGCACAGATGAAGGTAGTGGTCATCAAAAGCCCAAAATTTCTCTCCGGCATTTTGAGGATGATCTTTAAAATCAATAAGGACGAAGAATAACCGGCAGCGGCGGACAGAACGCCTGTCCGCCGCTCATTGGATAACAGAAAGGACGAAGGATATGAACTGGACACAGGTCAAGATTTATACAACCACCGAGGGAATCGAGCCGTTGACCGGCAGCTTGCTGGATTTGGGAATCGGCGGATTTGTCATCGAGGACGCACAGGACTTTGATGAATTTCTGCACGACACCACCCCGCACTGGGATTACATCGACCAGGATGTTATGAAGAAGATGAAAAACTGCGAGACCAGCGTGACCCTCTATGTGGCGGACAACCCACAGGGAATGGAGGAGCTGGCAGGAGCAAGAGAGATCGTTGCCCGTCTGAAGGCACAGGACAGCGAAGGACGCTACGGTCGTCTGGAGCTGGAACTGGACAATGTCAATGAAGAAGACTGGTCCAACGCATGGAAGAAGTATTACCATCCGGTGCGGGTGGGTGAGCGTTTGGTGGTTTGCCCTTCCTGGGAGGAGTATCAGCCGCAGGAGGGCGACGTCATGCTGACCCTCAATCCGGGTATGGCGTTTGGCACCGGAACCCACGATACCACCAGACTGTGCATGGAGCTGCTGGAAAAGTACATCACACCGGAAGACTCGGTGCTGGACGTCGGCTGCGGAAGCGGTATCCTTGCCATCACAGCGGCACTGCTGGGTGCAAAGGAGATCAAAGGCTGTGACATCGACGAGGTTGCAGTCAAGGTAGCGGGTGAAAATGCCGCGCTCAACAAGGTTGCCGACCGCATCGCCTTCCACAAGGGTGATTTGACCAGCCAGGTGGAGGGCAGCTTTCAGCTGATCTGCGCCAACATCGTGGCAGATGTCATCATCCGTTTGAGCCGGGATGTCGGCAAATATCTTGCACAGGACGGCATCTTTATCACCTCCGGCATCATCGACACCAGAGAACAGGATGTGCAAGATGCTCTTGCCGCCAACGGCTTTACCGTCATCGAACGCCGCACCTCCGGCGGCTGGGTCGCTTTGGCTTGCAAGGCAAAGTAACAGGAGAAGGATATGCCCAGATTTTTTACCGAAAATATTGACCAGAACAGCGGCAGCATCACAGGAGAGGACGCCAAACACATCGCCCGCGTGCTTCGGATGAAAAACGGTCAGCCGCTGACCGTTTGCGACACAAAGGGATATGACTATGCGTGTATAATAGAAGGGATCACCGAAGAGCAGATTGACCTGAAGGTGCTGTCCCGTTCGCCCAGCGTCACCGAGCCGAACGTCTCGGTCCATCTGTATCAGGCGATGCCCAAAGCGGACAAGCTGGAGCTGATTATCCAGAAGGCGGTGGAGCTGGGTGTGAACAGCATCACACCGGTGATGACCCGTCGCTGTGTTTCCCGACCGGATGCAAAATCCATGAAGAAGAAGCTCGAGCGCTACAACCGCATTGCGCTGGAGGCTGCAAAGCAGAGCGGCAGAGGGATTATCCCGCAGGTAAACCCGCTGCTTGAGCTGGACCAGGCGCTCAGACAGATGCAGCAGAGCGGATGTCCCATCCTTTTTTATGAAAACGCCACCGCTCCGGCAAGACAGCTGCTGCAATCGGCAACAGGGAAAATTGCCATCCTCATCGGAGCGGAGGGAGGCTTTGATGAGGACGAGGTCGAGCGGGCAAAGGATGCCGGATGCAGCATCCTCTCGCTGGGAAAACGCATCCTGCGCTGTGAAACGGCGCCGCTGGCAGCTTTGTCCATCATCATGTATGAAACAGGAAATATGGAATAGTACCCGAAATGGGAGGGACCATAGATGAATGTGAAAACGATTGTGACCATTGCCTTGATTGGACTGCTGGGAGTTGGAACCGCCGCGGGGATTTTCCTCTCCGACCGCAGCCAACAGCAGGAGCCGCCATCAGCCGACGTACAGCAGGAAGAAAAAGAGGAAGCGCCTGTGGAAAGCTCCTCCCAGAAAGAAGAGCAGGGGCAGTCCTCACAGGAAACAAAACAGCAGCAGCTGGCGGAGGAATTTGCCAAGGAGAAGGAAGAATACTACCTGCTGCTTGCCAATGCCGAAAACCCGCTGCCGCAGGACTGGAGCATCCAGACTGAAGAGGTCCAGAACGGCTATGAGATGGACAAGCGGGCAGCGCCTGCCATGCGGGAGATGATACAGGCAGCCAAAGAGGACGGAGTGGAGCTGATGCTCTGCTCGGCGTACCGCTCGGTTGAAAAACAGCAGCAGCTGTTCGACCGCTCGCAGCAGGCATACATGGCACAGGGGATGAGTGAAGAGGAAGCATATGCCAAAACTGCCACCGAAACCGCCATCCCGGGCACCAGTGAGCATCAGACGGGCTTGGCAGCAGACATCGTCACCCCGACCTACCAAATGCTCGATGCAGGCTTTGCAGACACGCCAGCCGGTCAGTGGCTCAGCGAACACGCGGCAGAGTACGGCTTCGTGCTGCGCTACCCGCAGGACAAGCAGGAGGTCACCGGCATCATCTACGAGTCGTGGCATTACCGCTTTGTCGGCAAGACCCACGCCAAACTGATGAAGGAAAGCGGACTGTGCCTGGAGGAATATTTGCAGCAGGAGCTGCCGGAAGGCTACACCGGGGCAAGCGATCCGTATGATTTACCAAAGCAGCCATAATACAGCAAGGATGAAAGAGGGACGGAATGAAAAAATGGTTTGAAAAAATCTGCATCGGACTCATCTTTTTTCTTTCCGCCCTTTTGCTGATGTTTTTTGGCATACGCACAGCGGGCAAGACCATCGCCTTTGCACGGGCGGAGCGCATCGAGGTCATCAACAATCTGGTGGACGGCATCAGCGAAGGAGCGAGCCTGACCTCCCAGGGAAAAAAGATGCAGACGGTGGTGTACGAGTACCTCAAGGCGTTTTTGCGGGCAGTGGCAGGCTTTGAATTTGTTCCGCGCAATGATTTTAGTATCTTGACCCACATCATCAACTCGCTGCCGCAGCAGACTCAGGTGCTCTCCTTTGTTTACCACGGGAGGGATTTGACCATCAGCACCGTTCAGCCCTTGCCCGAGCAGGTGGAACAGATGGTGCAGTCGCTGGAAAAAAAGCTGAAGATACCCCAGGAGTACGAAAAGGTGGTGTACAGCTACTACATCGACTCTGACCAACAGTGTGTGGCACAGATCACCCTGATTGCTCGCAAATATGATGAGACCAATTTTTTAGAGGAGCTGCAAAAGGAGCTTCTCCCCGAGCCGTCCGCACAGGACGGAGAAGAGAATCAGAAAGAAGAGGAAACGGATGGAACAGAAGAAAATCGACCGAATCAGCCAGCTGAGCAGACTGTCCCGTGAGCGTGAGCTGACAGAGGAGGAAAAACAGGAGCAGCAGTTGCTGCGCCGGGAATATGTTGATAGCATGAAAAACAATCTGCGTGCGACCCTGCAAAATGTGGTGATTCAGCACCCCGACGGCAGCAGGACCAAGCTGAAAAAATAACCACCCACCGGTAGGCGATTGTACCGGCAGGGAGAAAGGAAGGAGCGGTCCCCATGAAAAATGTAGACAAGTATAGCCGAAATTATTTTGCACCGGAGCAGACAGAGTATCAATGGATGCATCGGGAGTATGTGGATACCGCTCCGCGCTGGTGCAGTGTGGATTTGCGCGACGGCAACCAATCGCTGGTTGTTCCGATGGATTTGGAAAAGAAAAAAGCGCTCTTTTTATTTTTGTGCCGGATGGGATTTCGGGAAATCGAGGTTGGCTTTCCGGCTGCCAGTGACACCGAATACCAGTTTGTGCGCACCCTGATCGAGCACAATCTGATTCCGCCGCAGGTGATGATTCAGGTTCTTACACCGGCACGAGAACCAATCATCCGCCGGACCATGCAGTCGCTTTCCGGCTGCAAACAGGCAATCGTCCACCTGTACAACCCCACCTCGCGGGCACAACGGGAGCAGGTCTTTGAAAAATCGAAGGAAGAAATCATCGAAATTGCTGTTTCGGCAGTTCGAGTTATCAAAGAGTGTGCAGCAAAAATCAAGGGGAAGATCCAGCTGGAATACACGCCGGAAAGCTTTACTGCCACCGAGCCGGATTTTGCGTTGGAAATCTGCAATGCGGTGGTGGAGGAATGGGGAGAATCGCCGCTGCCGGTCATCCTCAATCTGGCATCCACTGTCTCCCTTTCGCTGCCGCACGTCTATGCCAATCAGGTGGAGTATATCAGTACCCATCTGCACCATCGGGAGCGGGTCATTCTTTCGCTGCACCCGCACAACGACCGCGGCAGCGCTGTAGCGGAGGCAGAGCTGGGATTGCTGGCTGGCGGGCAGCGGGTGGAAGGGACCTTGTTTGGCAATGGGGAACGCACCGGAAATGTGGATTTGGTCACTTTGGCGCTCAACCTGTATTCCCACGGAGTAGACCCGCAGCTGGACCTTTCCGACCTGCCAAAGGTCGCACAGATGTACGAGGAATCCACCGGTATGCAGATTTCTCCGCGTCACCCATACGGAGGAGAGCTGGTATTTGCCGCCTTTTCCGGCTCCCATCAGGATGCGATTGCCAAAGGCTTTCGTTGGAGAAAGCAGCATCCGAATTCCCTGTGGAATGTTCCCTATCTGCCGTTGGACCCACGGGACATTGGGCGCAGCTATGAGCATGATGTCATCCGCATCAACTCTCAGTCAGGTAAGGGTGGCATCGGCTACCTGCTGGAACACCATTACGGAATCAATCTGCCCAAAAAGATGCGGGAAGAGTTTGGGTATCGGGTTAAAAGTATTTCCGAGCAGCAAAGCCGGGAACTTTCGGTCGAGGAGCTGCACCGGATTTTCAAGGATACCTATTTGAATCTGTCTGCGCCCATCTGCCTGGAGGATTTTTATTTTGTCCACAAGGATATTTACCGCACTACCGTGCTGCTGCAATTCCACGGACAACAGCTGGAGCTGACCGGACGGGGAAATGGTCGCTTTGATGCGGTCAGCAATGCGCTGGGCAAGGGATTGGATGTACGCTTCCATGACATCGTTTACCAGGAGCATGCGCTGGAGCGCGGTTCTACCTCGCGAGCCATCGCCTATATTGGCATTACCTCGGATGCGAGCAGGCAATACTGGGGATGCGGGATTCACACCGACATTATCGCAGCTTCGGTCTATGCGCTGTTCAGCGCAGTCAACCGGATGCTCAACGACCAAACAGAAGAGAAATAAAAAAGGCTGTCTGTACATTTTGTACAGACAGCCTTTGCTTATCGTTTATTCTTCTTCCGGTTCAATCAGAGCGTAGTTGCCGTCGTGGCGTTTGTATACGACATTGATCTCGCCGCTTTCAGCGTTGCGGAATACAAAGAAGGTGTGGTCGAGCATATTCATTTGCAGGATGGCTTCTTCAACCTCCATTGGCTTTACCGGGAAGCGTTTGGTTTTGACGACCTTGTATTCGTCAGGCTCATACATCTCCTCCACAAAGTCAGGTGTGAAGGCTGCGGCTTTCATCCGTTTTTCCAGCTTGGATTTGTTTTTGACAATCTGACGGAACAGGGAGTCAATGACGGCTTCCAAAGCATCTTCGCGTTCATCAGCCGTTCTTTCGGCACGGAAGAAAAGACCTTCTGATTTGATGGTGACCTCTACTGTTTCATGGTCACCGGAATGGATGACAGTGACCTGCGCCTGTGCGCTGTCGCCGAAGAATTTGTCAAATTTGGCAAGCTTCTTTTCAACCCTTGCGCGGAAAGAATCTTTGATACCTGTGTTTCTGGCTGTG
This sequence comes from Clostridium sp. CAG:169, assembly GCA_000435195.1. GTDB lineage: Bacteria > Bacillota > Clostridia > Oscillospirales > Ruminococcaceae > Negativibacillus. The sequence continues at coordinate 10,663 of FR880271.1, forward strand.
ATGTTAACCTTCATTGTTTCAACCCCTTTTGCGATAGTGTACAAAATATTTAGGTTGAGTCCTTTTTATTTTGTTGACTTTATTATACTACTTTCCTCTTTAAAGGTCAATACAGTTTAAAGTCATTTCATAGAAAAAACCATATCTTTTCATAAAGGAGTTTCCACACATTCAGCGCTTTATTGTTTAAAGTACATATACAGCTGGCAGGGGATCATGCCGTTGTAAAGCTTGCGGCGCTTGTCCGCAGTCTTGCCGTAGGAGCGTTCAAACTCCATATCCGGGCTGATGACATAGTAGCGGTGCGGGTGACCCTGGCAGAACACTTTGCCCATTGTGCGGTAGATTTCCTGTGCCGCCTTTAAATCGAGCAGACGTTCGCCGTACGGTGGGTTGCAGATGACCACGCCTTTCTCGACCGGGATGGAGAAATCGCGGACATCCCGCTGCACCACCTGGATGCGCGCATCCACGCCTGCCTGCTTTGCGTTGTGCAGCGCAAGCTCCACTGCCTGCGGGTCGATGTCGCTTCCCCATGCGCGGAAGGTGGAATCGCGGCGGATGAGGTCAAAGGCGCGCTGGCGTTCCTGCTGCCAGACCGAGGCGGGCAGCCAGTGCCATTTTTCAGCCGAGAAGCGGCGTCGCAGTCCCGGAGCGATGCGCATGGCGTGCATGGCTCCTTCAATCAGCAGGGTGCCAGAGCCACAGAACGGGTCATACAGCTGGGAATCTGGATAGACATGGGCGATGTCGATGATGCCGGCTGCAAGAGTCTCCTTGATGGGCGCGATGACCGAGCTTTTGCGGTAGCCGCGTTTGTGCAGTCCGGTGCCGGAGGTATCCATTGTAATCATCACCTGGTCGTGGTGGATGGAAAAATCGACCGCACAGGTGCTGCCGCTTTCCTCAAACCAGCTGACGCCGTACGCCTGCTGGAGACGGGTGACAATCGCCTTTTTGATAATCGACTGGCAGTCGGGGATGCTGTACAGCTGCGATTTGAGCGACCAGCCGCCCTTGACCGGAAAGGCATCCTTTCTGCCGATGTAGTTCTCCCAGCGGATGCGTTTGACCCCTTGGAACAGCTCTTCAAAGCTGCGGGCTTCAAACTGTCCCAATACCAGCTGTACCCGTTCGGCGGTGCGCAGACCGATGTTGGCGCGGGCAATCATCTGTTCGTCGCCGTCAAAGGTGACTCTGCCGTCGGTGACCTGAACATTTTCCGCATCCATTCTGCGGACCTCGGACGATAAAACGCTCTCCAGTCCAAAATGGCAGGGAGCGGTCAGCGTTACTTTCAAAATCAATTCTCCTTTAATCTCACCGCCATCGGGCGGTCCGGTATGAAATGTGTCCTTTTTCTGCTTTTTATGATACCAATTTTTTTCTTTGAATGCAAGGGCAGCCGGCGCTTTCAATCCTTCCAAAGTAAAAACCGTGAAAAAAGAAGATGAAAACAAAAGAAAATCAAAGGATTTTGGAATCTAAACAGGATAAGCGGACAACAGAAGCAATAAATGATGGAAAATACCAAAATTTGCAGAAAAACAGCGAAAAATATTGACATCCTGTCACCTTATGATATAGTTGTATATGGTAATTAGGTCGAAAGACAGGCACGGGCAGACAGTGCGGCGCTGGAGAGCGTCTGCAGTGCTGACAAAGCCCCTAGAAAAACCACATGAGGGAGATGCAGTGCAGATGAAGGAAAATATTTTGATTAGTTTAAAGGATATCGTGGTCGAGTTTGACGGTCAGCGTATCCTCAAGGGAATCAATCTGGATATTCACGATGAGGAATTCGTGACCTTTTTGGGACCTTCCGGCTGTGGCAAAACAACCACGCTGCGCATTATTGGCGGATTTGTGGAGCCAAGTGCGGGAGATATTTTCTTCGACGGAAAAAAAATCAACGGGATGCCGCCTTACAAGCGCAACGTCAACACCGTTTTTCAGCGGTATGCGTTGTTTCCGCATTTGAACGTGTTTGATAACGTTGCGTTCGGACTGAACATCAAAAAGATGGATAAAAAGCTGATTGCACAGAAGGTTAAAGAGATGCTCAAGCTGGTGGGTCTGGTTGGCTTTGAAAACCGAAACATCAACCAGCTTTCTGGTGGTCAGCAGCAGCGTGTTGCCATCGCCCGCGCGCTGGTCAACGAGCCGAAGGTCCTGCTGCTGGATGAGCCGCTGGGCGCTTTGGACTTAAAACTGCGCAAGGAGATGCAGACCGAGCTGATGCGGATTCAGAAGTCGCTGAAGATTACCTTCATTTATGTTACCCACGACCAGGAGGAGGCATTGACCATGTCCGACCGGGTGGTGGTTATGAAGGACGGCGAAATCCAGCAGATCGGCACTCCGCAGGATATTTACAACGAGCCAAAGAATGCCTTTGTTGCTGACTTTATCGGAGAGAGCAACATCATCGACGGCGTTATGTACGAGGACTTTGAAGTTGAGTTTGCAGGTCAGGCGTTCAAGTGTGTGGACAAGGGATTTGCAGAGAACGAGAGGGTCGACGTTGTTATCCGTCCCGAGGACATCATTGTAGACGATTATGAAACCTCCCCCATCAGCGGCGAGGTGGAGTCGGTCGTCTTTAAAGGAGTCCACTATGAAATCACTGTGGATGCGCATGGATATAAGTGGCTGATCCACTCCACCCAGAGCCAGGCGGTGGGTGCGCACATCGGCATGAACGTGCGTCCAGAGGACATCCATATCATGAAAAAGATGGAGGCGTGATGGGATGAAAAAATCGGATAAAAAGAAACGGTCGCTGTTGGGCGCTCTGCCCGCAGTGCCGTATGTTGTGTGGATGGTTTTGTTTATCGCGATCCCCCTGGGGATGGTGGCATTTTTTGCACTGACCGACCCACAGGGACAGTTTACTTTGGAAAATATTGCCCGCGGCGGCGAGCACATGAGCGTGCTTTTGCGCTCGATCAAGCTGGCAACGATTGCGACCATCCTGTGCATCATCATCGCTTACCCGCTGGCATACATCCTTTCCCGCAAGCAGGGCTTCCAGAAGCAGACGTTGTTTGTCATGGTCATGCTGCCGATGTGGATGAACTTTTTGCTGCGCACCTTTGCATGGATGACCATTCTGGAAAATAACGGTCTAATCAATAAATTTTTAGGCTTATTCGGCATCGGTCCGCTCCAGATGATCAACACCCAGGGCGCTGTTATCCTGGGCATGGTGTACAACTACATTCCATTTATGATTCTGCCGCTGTACACCACCATGTGCAAGATTGGCAACGATGTCATCGAGGCGGCACAGGACCTGGGCGGCAACACCTTCCAGGTGATGGCACGGGTGGTCGTTCCGCTGAGCCTTCCGGGTGTCAGCACCGGCATTACCATGGTGTTTGTGCCGGCAATTTCCACCTTCATTATCTCCAAGATGCTCGGCGGCGGCACCAACCAGCTCATCGGCGACATCATCGAGCTGCAGTTCCTGGGCAACTCCTACAATCCAAACCTGGGCTCTGCCATCTCGCTGGTGCTGATGGTGGTTGTCCTGCTGTGTATGAGCATTATGAGCAACTTTGACGATGAGGAAATGGAGGGGAGAATCTTATGAGAAAAAGCAGATGGTTTTCTTCGCTGTACATCTGGTTGGTCATGGCTTTTCTGTATGCACCGATTGCCGTGCTGATTATCTTTTCCTTTAACGACAGCAAGAGCAGAAATACCTGGACCGGCTTTACCCTGCGCTGGTATGAGGAATTGTTCCACGACCGGGTCATCATGCAGTCCTTTTTGGTGATGCTGGTAGTTGCCATCGTCTCCTCGGTCATCGCAACGGTGCTGGGAACGCTGGCAGCCATCGGTCTGGATAAGATGAATAAAAAGCTGCGCTCGGTGGTCATGACCTTTACCTATCTGCCGATGATCAACCCGGAAATCATCACCGGCGTTGCGCTGATGCTGTTGTTCATCTATCTGAAGATGGAATTTGGTATGCAGACGCTGATTGTGGCACACATCACCTTCAACGTCCCCTATGTCATCCTGAACGTGCTGCCCAAGCTGCGGCAGATGGACAAAAATACCTACGATGCGGCGCTGGATTTGGGCTGCAATCCGCTCAAAGCCTTCACCAAGGTGGTCATCCCGGAGATTATGCCCGGCATCGTGTCCGGCTTTTTGATGGCGCTGACCTATTCGATGGACGACTTTGTCATCTCCTACTTTGTCAGCGGCGCTTCCATCCAGACACTGCCGGTGGCAATTTACAGTATGACCCGCAGAAGGGTCAGCCCGAAAATCAACGCGCTGTCCACCATTATGTTTGTGGTGGTCCTGCTGGTGCTGGTCATCTATAATGTGGTCAGCAGCCGAAAAGCAAAGGCGATGACCAGACCTGTATCCAAAGCAGGCTCCAAACGGGAGGGTGAGTTTTAGTGAAGAAAAAAGGATTTTTCTCCAGACTGAGCCTTCTGGCACTGAGCGCAGCACTGGTGTCGGGGATGACCCTTGGCTGTGTGGCAGACCAGGAGAGCAGCTACGATATGGACTACTACTCTCAGCTGGCGGATAAAGGGGTCACCATCAATGTATACAACTGGGGTGAATATATCTCCAACGGAGATGACGATTCGCTGGATGTCAATGCGGAGTTTGAGAAACTGACCGGCATTCGAGTAAACTATACTCAATTTGATACAAACGAATCTTTATACGCAAAGTTAAAAAGCGGCGGCACCACCTATGATGTTATCTTTCCGTCGGATTATATGGTTTCCCGTATGATTGACGAAGATATGCTGGAGCCGCTGGATTTTGAGAACATCCCAAACTTCCGCCACATCTCCGAAAAATTCAAAAACCCCTCCTACGACCCGCAGAACCTCTACTCGGTTCCGTACACCTGGGGAACGGTGGGACTCATCTACAACTACGATATGCTGGGCTTCGACCCGGACAGCTGGGATGTGATGTGGGACCCAAACTTTGCCAAACAGATTTTGCAGTTTTCTAACTCCAAAGATGCTTTTGCCATTGCGCTGATGCGGCTGGGATACAGCATCAATACCGAGGACCAGATGGAGCTGGATCAGGCTGCGCAACTGCTCAAGGAACAAAAACCGCTGGTGCAAGCGTATGTTATGGACCAGATTTTTGATAAGATGCAGGGCAACGAGGCAGCCATCGCACCTTATTATGCCGGTGACGCTATCAATATGATGGCGGTCAACGAAAGCTTGCGGTTTGTCATCCCGAAGGAGGGAACCAACCTCTTCTTTGATGCGGTGTGTATTCCGAAGATTAAAGAGGACACCGAGGAGAGCCGTTTGAAGAAGCTGGCATCGGAGATGTACATCAACTTCCTCAACGAGCCGGAGATTGCCGCTGCCAATATTGAATACATCCAGTATTCCACACCAAACGACGCAGCGCTGGCATTGCTGGATGAAGAAACCCGCAACAACCCAGTAATCTATCCGAGCGACGATAAGCTGGAAAACACAGAGGTTTATGTCAATCTGTCGGAGGATACCAACCGTTATCTGGACCAGCTGTGGACCGAAATCATGAGCGCAGAGGCAGGCTACAACTACTGGAGTATGCCACTGTTTTTGCTGGGCGCATTGGCTTTGTCGGTTATCATCACACTGATGAAGCGCAACCGCCGCCGCAGACGGGAACAGTTCAGCTATGCGGACAGCCATAGAAACTTTTAACCGTTTCCCGGGCACATTCGGGAAAATCGGAGCTTCCCCCATTCGAACAGATTTTCTGTTTGGATGGGGGATTTTATTTTGAAAAGCAGGGTAGCGGACGGGCAAAGGATATGGTAGAATGGAAACCAACAGGCAGTCCTGTAAGAAAAATAGGGAGGCAAAAAAGATGGCATCCAGCAAAGAATATTTGCAGTTTATTTTGGAGCAGCTGTCCGCGTTGGACGGAGTCAGCAGCCGTGCAATGATGGGCGAGTATATTTTGTACTACCGTGGAAAGATTGTAGGAGGCATCTATGACTACCGCCTGCTGGTCAAACCGGTGCAGGCAGCGCGTTCCTATCTGCCGAGAATCCGATATGAAACGCCTTATGAGGGAGCAAAGGAGATGCTGCTGGTCGAAGAGGTGGAGGAGCCGGAATTTTTGGTCGGACTGTTTCGTGCCATGTATGAAGAATTGCCTGCGCCAAAGAAAAAGAAAACTCGGTAGCAATGAGGGAGGAATGAGTAGTGAGCCATTTGTATCAGCAATATCGGGCGCTTGAGTTGGACGGCAGCTGGATTGGCTTAGAGGTTGGAAATGCAGACCCCTGGTTTTGCACACCCATAGGAGCTGAAATCATCGGATGGGACGGTGCCATCCACTACTGCTTTGTGCCGGGATTTGCAGAAACGGTCTTTTGTGTCAACCCGGAAAATTACGGCGGGCATCTGGTCTATCCGATTGCGCGCAGCTTTGCAGATTTTTTAAGCTTGCTCCTGGCGGTCGGTCATACGAACTCGTTGCAGCAGGTCATCGGCTGGAAGCGGGAGGAATTTGAAAGATTTCTCCGCCAACAGGAGGAAGTGGATTACATCAGCAGCCCGCAGGTGCAACAGGTGCTCAAAACCATCACTGAGGAAATCGGGGTGGTCCCGCAGCCGGACCCGTTTGGCTATATCAAACGCTTGCAGGAAGAATTTCCGTATGAGAAGATTGTATTTTCCAACGACTACTACGATATCCTAGGACTGGAACGACCCGACGGTACGACATCGGAATGGGTGGAGAACGGCACCCATGAGGGAAAGATAGAAATTTGCTTTCGGACAGACAAAGAGATAAAGATATAAAAACAGGTTCTGCGCAGTACCATACTGCGCAGAACCTGTTTTACTTTTTTCCAGACTATTTTATGCAATACTCAATTAGTGTTGGTGTTTAATCAGACCGAACTTTTTGGAAAATTCCATCACCAGAAGAGGAACGAAGGAAAGTCCAAAGGCAATCAGGTACATCTTGGCAGGCAGAGCAGCCAGACCAAAGGCAATGCGGAGAGGGGTGAAGAGAACCAGCAGCACCAGCGCTAGGGAAGCCAGGCACGCCTGATTGAGCTTTTTGTTGGAGAACGGACCGATGTGGAACAAAGAACGTTCCGAACGCATATTGTAGGATTGTACCAACTGGGAAATAGACAGGGTGATGAATGCCATTGTCTGACCGGCAGCAAGGGTACCGACCATGTTCTGTCCCATCCAGAAGGAGGAGAGGGTCAGTAGCGCGAACATCATACCTTGCAGAACAACGCGCAATCCCAAACCGTGAGCGAACAAGCCTTCATCTTTGGATTTTGGCTTGTGCTGCATGATGTCACTTTCCACAGCCTCCATGCCCAGTGCGATGGCAGGCAGGCTGTCGGTGACCAGGTTAATCCACAGCAGCTGCATCGAAAGCAGCGGGGTCTTGTGCCACAGCAGCATGGCGGTAAAGACGGTCAGCACCTCGCCGATGTTGGTGCCAAGCAGGAAGCCGACCACCTTGCGGATGTTGGAATAGATGCCTCGACCTTCGCGGACAGCATCGACAATGGTGGCGAAGTTGTCGTCGGTCAAGGTCATGTCGGCAGCGCCTTTGGCAACGTCGGTGCCGGTGATGCCCATAGCGCAGCCGATGTCAGCTGCTTTCAGTGCAGGAGCATCGTTGACACCGTCACCGGTCATGGATACCACCTGACCTTTGTCCTGCCATGCGCGGACGATGCGAATCTTGTTCTCAGGGGAAACACGGGCATAGACGGAAATTTTATCGACATTCTGTGCAAGCTCTTCCTCGCTCATAGCATCCAGCTGTGCGCCGGTGATGGCAAGGTCGCCTTCCTTGAGGATGCCAAGGTCTTTTGCAATCGCAGAGGCAGTAACAACGTGGTCACCGGTAATCATAACCGGACGGATGCCGGCTTCGCGGCAGGTGGCTACGGCAGCTCTTGCTTCAGGACGCGGTGGGTCGATCATACCGACCAGACCCATCAGGGTCAGACCGTTTTCAATCTCTTCGGAGGTCAGCTTCTGTGGAATCCGGTCGATTTCGCGGTAGCCGATTGCCAAAACACGCAGCGCGTTGGAGCTCATTTCATCGTTGATCTGGTGTGCCTTTTCAAAATTGCCCTTGATGCAGCGGGACAGCATCATGTCGAAAGCGCCTTTGACGATGACGATATTTTTACCGTCGATGCGGTTGATGCTGGTCATCAGCTTGCGGTCGGAATCGAACGGAATCTGTGCCAGGCGAGGATACTGCTGGTTGAGCTGCTCTTGTGGGCTGCCGTTTTTATGAGCAGCCAGAACGATGGCGGTTTCGGTTGGGTCGCCGATGTGGTGTTCCTGACCGTCTTCAAAGGTGACAGTTCCGTCGCAGCACAGGGTACCGTAATCCAGCAGCTGACGAACAGCAGGGGAATTGTTTTCACTGATGTCCTCTACTTCGCCGGTTTCATCCAGATATGCTTTGACCAGGGTCATGCGGTTCTGGGTGAGGGTACCGGTTTTATCCGAGCAGATGACCGAGGCACTGCCCAGCGTTTCGACGGCTGGCAGACGGCGGATCAAAGCATTCTTCTTGACCATTCGCTGAACGCCGATGGCAAGGACGATGGTGACGATGGCAGGCAGACCTTCCGGGATAGCGGAAACAGCCAGAGATACCGAGGTCATAAAGATTTCCAGAACCGGAATGCCATTGATTAAACCAACCACAAAGATGATGGCACAGGCAGCCAGAGCCAGCAACCCTAAGTTCTTGCCTAGTTTTGCCAGCTTTTTCTGCAGAGGGGTCTGACCATCTTCTGCACCTTCCAGCAGACCGGCAATCTTGCCCATTTCGGTGTCCATGCCGGTAGCGGTGACAACGGCATCGGCAGTACCGTAGGTGATGGAGCAGCCGGAGAAGACCATGTTGCTGCGGTCGCCCAGAGGAGCTTTTTCTTCCACCACAGCGTCAGCGTCCTTTTCGGAAGGAACCGATTCGCCGGTGAGGGCGGATTCTTCGCTCTTGAGGTTGGAGCTGTCAAGCAGGCGGGCATCGGCAGGGACAAAGTCGCCGGCTTCCAGATGGATGATGTCGCCGGGCACCAGCAGGGAGGCGTCAATGACCTCGGTCTTGCCGTTTCGCAATACCCTGGCATGTGGGGCAGACATATTTTTTAAAGCGTCCAGCGCCTTTTCCGCCTTGCTCTCCTGCATCATACCCATGATGGCGTTGAGAACGACGATCAGAAGGATGAGCACCGGCTCAAAAAATTCCATCGGGTCCCCTTCCACGCAGGCAATACCAAAGGAGATGGCTGCCGCGATGAGCAGGATGATAATCATGACATCTTTAAACTGGTCGAAGAAGCGCTGCAGATTGCTCTTCTTCTTTTTCTCCTTCAGGCGGTTGGGACCGTATTGCTCGGTCAGCTTTTCCACCTGCTGGGTGGAAAGTCCGGTCTGCGGATTGCTCGATAGACTTTCCAGGACCTCTTGCTTCTTTTGATAATGATACAACAAAGTAAAAACCTCCCGTCATTTTGGTTTTTGTTGCTATTAAAAGTTTATCAGCCGAGACGATGGTTTGCACTGGACAAATGGGGAGAATGTTACACTTTTCCCCGCCAAAGTAAAAGCGTTACTTTTTGGGACGGTTTTGCCAATCTGTCCCAAAAATAAGCAAAAGAAAGAATTCACTCGAATCAGGAGAAGAAGAGAGATTTTCGTTGGATTTTGATTGAATTTTACAGAGGGATATGATAATATTTTCTATAAGATAGCAAAAAGGAGGTGCGGTGTTTGGCAGATTCCAACATCACAAAGAAGGCATTGGCGGACGCGCTCAAGGAGTTGATGGATACCAAGCCCTTTCACAAGATCAGTGTCAGCGACATCTGCGAACGATGTCAGATGAACCGCAAGAGCTTTTACTATCACTTTAAAGATAAGTATGACCTGATGAACTGGATCTACGACACAGAATTCATCGGAGTTGCCAAAAATAAAAACTACCAATCGGGGTGGGAGCTTGCCGAGGATGTCTGCGAGTATTTTTATGTCAACCGCGACTTCTACCGCAAGGCGCTGCGCATCGACGAGCAGAACTGTTTTTCCGAGCATTTTCGTGGGATTGCGGTTATCATCCTGTACAACGACCTGGGGAAATTTTTTGGAGAGGATGAGGACCTTTCCTTTTATGTCGATTTTTATGCCGATGCGCTGGTCTGTGCCATCAAGCGCTGGCTGGTGGACAAGGATTGTATGCCGGCAAGCAAGTTTGTGCGGCTGATCAAGCGTTGCCTGATGGGAATTTCGGATGAAGTAGCCGAGGGACACACCAGCGCGCTGGTGCGCTGACCGTTGGCTTTTTGGAATGACCGAAGCTTCTACTGATTTTTGTTGGTGGGAGCATCGGTCTTTTTCATTGCAAGGCTTAAAATTTGGCGCACAGGGCTGGCAAAAAGATTGTAGTCTTTTGTGCGGTAGGTGGCATTGTGGGAATATAACGTGCCATCGCGGTCAAAGCCTGCCAGGCAGACGTCGCTGGAGATGATGTTGTCAATCATCAGCAGGTCGTTTTTGATGTCCATTAAGATAAGAGGATACTTTTGTCCATCCCGCACCGAGAGTACATATTGGTATACCTCCTGCTGCTGTACATTCGGACAGCCGTGTTGTGCCAGCAGCAGAGCGAAGGCAGGGTGTGCAGGCAGCACCTGTTCGAGCCAACTGCCGTCCAGCAGAGAGGGGACCTGCTCAGCAGAATACTGATGATGTACACTGTACAGCAGGCGATGCTCCCGCAGCAGGCGGCAGCTTTCAACAGCGCCTTCTTCCCATTCTACCGAGAGCATCAGGTTGTTTTGCTTTTCCAGCTGCTGCACAAAGGCATCGGTAATTTGCTGTGGGCGAACAAAGAGGACGAAAGCACAATCGGGATGCTCGGCGGTCAGCGCAAGGCTTTGCTCCACCGGGTCGGAAGCTTCCATTAGGTAGACGTAAATGCCAAGCTCTGTGCCCTGATGGATGACAGAGGAATAGCAGCCATTTTCAATTTGGGCAGGGTTCAGTGAGAAGCTTAACGCCCAAGGAATATTGAAGCCCTCCTCCTGCTCGATTTGTCGGATGGTTTTGGCTCCTCTGGTACAGCCGTTGTAGCCCAGATTCATCCCAAAGGTGACCAGTCGCTCCTCATCGACATGGGAGACGACATCCTTGATCAGTGGATAATAGGCGCTTTTTTCGTTGCGCAGCATCTTCTGGGAGGCTTTCAAAAATTTTCTCTGAAAGCGTCCGTCGGCAAAGCTTAGTCCAAGGTCGATCAGGTTGCGGATTTCCCGTTCGGGAGAATCGTGCAGTTTTTGAACCGTTCGCCGCACGACTGATTCAATCAGCATCCAGTTAATATCTTTTTTCATGGTTGACAGCACCTCACGTTATCAATAGAATCGGAATCAGCAGGCAGGACAGGTCACCTATTTTAAAGAAAAGCCGGTCCTTTCCGATTATGTACCAAAACATCTACCTTAATATTACAATACTCAAAATCTTTTTTCAAGGAATGGGATTTTATTTGGAATGGACAAAAAATGGTTTCTGTCCCAAAAGGTAACAGTTTTGTGGACTGTCATAAATTTTCCCAGAAGGGGTGGGGTGTCTAATGACTTTTGGGCTGGCAACAGGTATACTGCATAACAAGGACGAAGCTAGACGACGTCCTACCGGCATGACATCCACATCAGCCAAGAGATAGATACAACAAGCACAAAGACGCGGCGGAATTTCCCGCCGCGTCTTTGTGCTTATAAGGACTTTGCGCCCTTGCCAGGAGGACAGGGGAGTGATACAATGGTAAGGAATCCGAAAAAGGAGGAAGAAGGATGAACACACAAAAAAGAAACCAGATGATTGCGCTGGCAGCAGCCATTATTTTGGGAATCTGTGCGGCATTGGGTACCCTGCTGACCGGAAACAAACCCTATGCAGGTCTTGAATCGGAACAGCTGAGCAAGGTGGAAATGCAGCTGACCCCGCCGGATGTTCGCTTTGAGCTGGAGGCAGAGGAGGTCGAGCAGCTGACCCCAATCCTCAGACAGCTGACCATCTATCGACAGGACGACTCCTACACCGATTATGCAGGGCAGACCATCCAGGTTACCCTGACCCTTCAGGATGGCAGCACCATCCAGGTCGTGGAGTGCAATCCGTACCTGGTGATTGATGGGGTAGGTTTTAAGGCGAAAGAGGAGAGCTGTTCGCAGCTGCAAGCTTTTGCCAACCAGCTGGGAAAAGAAAAAGGACTTCTGTAAAATTTCATCCAGAAAAAATAAAAACCGTCCTGCTTGTCGGGACGGTTTTTATACGCTTTGTAATCGGGCATCCTGAGAAAGAAGGGAGAGCGAGAGAGAACGCTTTTTAGGACTAAAGTATACCGATATAGTATTGTTGCAAAATTCCAGAAATCAGACAGAGATTTTTGTGGCTTTTTGAGAAAATTTTTTTGCAAAATCAGCTGGGTCCGGTAAGCCCAAAAACTGCAAAGGCGGATGAGCAAAGGGTTTACAGCTGCTCTAATCCAAAAGAGCAAGCCTTTTTCACCGCTTTCAACACGCTTTTTTCTCCTTGACAGAATCAAGATATAGTGGTATAAAGTACAAGGCAATACAAATTATAGATTTACACTAGGTAAATATCCATAGAAAGGTCCAAAAGAGGACCGTTGCCCGATATTTTTTTAATGAGATAAAATAAAGATAAGAGGGGAATCGAGATGATTAACAAAGTTATCAAAAGAGATGGGCGTGTCGTCGACTTCGACAGCAGCAAGATTCTTGCAGCGGTGGAAAAATCGATGAAGGCAGCCGGTCAGGCGGCTCCTCAGGGCGCCGCAGCGGTGACAGAGGCGGTTGTCAGATATCTGGAGGCGCATTATCCCGATACCCCACCCAAGATCGAGGAGATTCAGGATGTTGTTGAGCATGAGCTGATGCGCATGGGCTTTGACGAGGTGGCAAAGCAGTATATCCTCTATCGCGCAAACCGCACCCGCATCCGAGAGGCAAACACCAGCCTGATGAAGACCATCGACGAAATCACCCGTGTGGATGCCCGCCAGAGCGACGTTAAGCGTGACAACGCCAATATCGACGGCAACACCGCAATGGGCAGTATGCTGCAGATTGGTACCGCAGGCGCCAAGGCTTACAACGAAGCCTACCTGCTGACACCGGCACAGGCAAAAGCCTACCGCGAGGGCGACATCCACATCCATGACTTTGACTTTTATTCGCTGACCACCACCTGTACCCAGATCGACATTATCAATCTGTTTGACGGCGGCTTTTCGACCGGACACGGCTTTTTGCGTGAGCCACAGAGCATCCAGAGCTATGCGGCACTGGCAGCCATCGCCATCCAGTCCAACCAGAACGACCAGCACGGCGGACAGAGCATCCCGAACTTTGATTACGGAATGGCACTGGGTGTAAAAAAGACCTTTAAAAAGGCGTACACCAACAAGCTGATGGAAGGTGTTGAGGACTACCTGGACACCGAGGACGAAAAGCAGACGATTGCACAGGTGCTGGAGGAAGCGCAGCAGAAGACCGGCTGCGGTCCGCGCCTGGAGATTGGAGCAAAGGAATTCGATGCAGCGGTCGTAGAGAGCCTGTGTAGCCATTATGAGATTACCGAACAGAAGGCAGCCAGACTGGTTGAGGTGGCAAGACACCGCGCCGAGCGCAAAGCCGACCGCGACACCTATCAGGCGATGGAGGGCTTTGTCCACAACCTGAACACCATGCACTCCCGTGCAGGCGCGCAGACTCCGTTCAGCTCCATCAACTACGGCACCGATACCTCCCCGGAGGGCAGAATGGTCATCCGAAACATCCTGCTGGCGACCGACGCCGGTCTGGGTCATGGGGAAACCTGCATCTTCCCAATCCATGTATTTAAGGTTAAGGAAGGGGTCAACTACAACGAAGGCGACCCGAACTACGATTTGTTCAAACTCTCCTGCAAGGTGAGCGCCAAGAGATTGTTCCCGAACTACATCTTCCTGGATGCACCGTTCAACCTTCAGTACTATAAACCGGGACGCCCGGAGACCGAGGTAGCCACCATGGGCTGCCGCACCCGCGTGATGGGCAACGTCTACGACCCATCCAGAGAAATCAGCTACGGCAGAGGAAACCTGTCCTTTACCTCCATCAACCTGCCGCGCATTGCCATCGAGGCGGACCACGACGAGAAGCGCTTCTATGAGAAGCTGGACGAGCTGCTCGACCTGGTTGCCAACCAGCTGCTGGACCGCTTTGAGATTCAGGCATCCAAACGTGTGTACAACTACCCATTCCTGATGGGTCAGGGCGTATGGCTGGACAGCGATAAGCTCAATCCAAACGATGAGGTGCGCGAGGTGCTCAAGCACGGAACCCTTTCGATTGGTTTCATCGGTCTGGCAGAAACCTTGACCGCTCTGTATGGTCATCACCACGGCGAAAGCGATGAGATGCAGCAGAAGGGTCTGGAAATCATCCGCTATATGCGCGCTTACTGCGACCGCAAGAGTGAGGAGACCAAGATGAACTTCTCGCTGCTGGCAACACCGGCAGAGGGATTGTCGGGACGCTTTATCCGCATGGATAAAAAACGCTTCGGTGTGATTCCGGGTGTGACCGACAAAGATTACTACACCAACTCCTTCCACATCCCGGTGTGGTACAACATCTCTGCCTTCGAGAAGATTCAGAAGGAAGCGCCTTACCACGCACTGACCAACGCCGGTCACATCAGCTATGTTGAACTGGACGGCGATACCTCCAACAACGTGGATGCGTTCGAGTCGGTTGTCCGTTGTATGCACGATGCAGGCATCGGCTACGGCTCCATCAACCATCCGGTCGACCGCGACCCGGTTTGCGGATATGTCGGCGTGATTGGGGATGTCTGCCCACGCTGCGGCAGACGGGATGGAGAGTCCATCAGCCCAGAGCGTTTGGCACAGCTGCGCAAGCAGTACCCGGATATTCCGACCTTCCGCGGAATCGACTAACCGAAAATTTGTCCAAAAGAGAAAGATTGATTTAGAATACAAAAGGAGAATGAATTATGTCCGCAATGCAGAAACAGTCCACCGTAGGCAAAGATGTCAGCTTTGAAAGAATCCGCCGCATCACCGGCTACCTGGTAGGTACCATGGATAAATGGAACGACGCGAAAAAAGCAGAGGAACACGACCGTGTGAAACATGGTCTGTCCTGCGGCTGCAAATAATGATGGAACTGAACGTAGCGGGAATCGTCGGGGAAAGCATCGTGGATGGACCGGGCATCCGCCTGACCGTCTTCTGTCAGGGGTGTCCGCACCACTGTCCCGGCTGCCAGAACCCGGAAACCTGGGAGTTTGCCGAGCGCACCAGGATGTCTCCTGAACAGATTCTGGAGATGGTCAAGCGCAATCCGCTGATCCGTGGGGTGACTTTGTCGGGCGGTGAGCCGTTTTCTCAGCCGGAAGAGCACGCACAGCTGGCGCAGCTGCTGCATCAGAACGGCTATGAGGTAGCAGCATACACCGGATACACCTTCGAGCAGCTGCTGGAGGGAACACCTCAGCAGCGTCACTTGCTGGAGAATATCGACGTTCTGGTGGACGGACCCTTCCTTCTGGAGAAAAAGACGCTGGAGCTTCGTTTCCGCGGCAGCAGCAACCAACGAGTTTTGAATGTGCCCGAAAGCCTTGCACAGGGAAAGGCAGTTTGGGAAAGCCGCGAAAGCTGGGTCGGAGAGCGCCGCTTTTAAAGTGGATTTCAAAGCAGATTTGTCCCAAAAGCAATAAAAAATGTTCAGCAGAATTTTCTGCTGAACATTTTTTTGTCGGTTATTTCGCTTCTGTTTGAGAGCTGCCCAAGGGAAAGGAGCGGAACTCCTCGATAAATTCCCGCAGGAAGTTTTCTACGAGGTCTAACGCTTTTTTACCCATGGCAGCGGTCGAATCAGCTGGGTCGCGGGGACCAAACCATCCGCTGGGCGCATTTTCGCAGGTGTCGCGCGGCAAACGCACCGAGCCGCCGTGGAAGGAAATCATCTGGATGGAGGCACAGTCGGTGTTGGCAGAAGGCGCATGGCTGTTCATCGGCTGGCACAGCTGCAACTGCACCGCCTGCGGGTCCACCGCCATCATTGCAGAGGTTTCCAGGATGTCTCCGTGACCGCCCTTGAGCGACGGGTCCAGCTGCCCTGCCAGGCTCCACCAGTCGATGCTGGCACAGACGCCGCCTGCGTGGTAGATTTCCAGCGCGGTTTTGTCGATGGCAGGATTGTTGCCGCCGTGCCCATTGAGGATGAGGAAGCGGCGGGCGCCGTGCTGCATCAGCGAAAAGGTGATGCTGTGCAGCAGGTGGTGCAATCCTTCATAGCCGATGTCGATGCTGCCGGCAAAGCTCATGTGGTAGGGACACACCCCATAAGGGACCGTTGGAGCGACGATAAGGTTGGGCAATGCCTCTACCTGTCGGGCAAGGTGGTCCGGAATCAGGAAGTCGGTGCCAAGCGCGCACTGCGGTCCGTGCTGCTCACAGCTTCCCACCGGCAGCAGGATGACCGGGTCCAGCCGGAACGCCTGAGCTGCCTGCTCGGTGGTCATTTTTGCAAGAAACATAAAAAACGCATCCTTTCTATTTAAAATCAATAAAGAAAAAGTAAAAAGTTTAAAAAAATTGCGCAATCTGACACTTTGTTTGGCGATTGCACTTTACTTTTTACTTCATATATTGTAAACTATTGATTAGAAGCCTCTTTTTAATCTATTTTACAGCCTCATTATACTCTTTGCGGCGGAGAATGTAAAGTGAGCGACAAAACAGCGAATCGAAAAGTTCAAGGCGTCAATCTATTTTGGTAAAGGACAGGAAAAAGACATGGATATTATTCAAAGAATTCACTCCGCTTACCCGGAGATGACCAAGAAACAGAAAAGCATTGCAGACTGCCTGCTGGAGTCACCGGAAGATATTGCATATATCACCCTGGCTCAGCTGAGTCAAAAGACCTCCTCCTCGGAGCTGACCCTGCTGCGCTTTTGTCAGAAGGTGGGCTACTCCAGCTTTTTGGAGATGAAGAGCGCCTTCCGTGAGTACACACAGAATATGGTAAAGCTCCTCTCGTCGCCGCAGTACTTTGTCCCGGATGCCACCATCACCGACGTCAGCGGAAAATCGGAGCTGCTGCGTCAGATTTGCAGGGAGGAGTCGGATGCCTGCAAGGAATTTTTTGCTTCGCTTGATTTGCTTTCTATCATTTCGGCAGCGGAAGCAATCCGCAAAAGCAAACGCATCTTTATCTGCGCACACGACATCTCTCATGTGTTGGCAGAGTTTTTGGCAGCAAGGCTGAAACTGCTCTACTTTGAGCCGAAGATGATCGACCTGAACAACCTCAACGATACCCAGGAAAAGCTGGAGATGCTGACCAGCGACGACATCGTCATCTTCATCGCCTTCCCGAAATATTATTATCCGCTGGGCTCCATTGCAAAAAATGCTTTTTCGCGCGGCGCACAGATTTTGACCATCACCGACAGTGTTTCTTCGCCGACGGTGCAGTACAGCAAATATCTGCTGCTCTGCCACACCTCCACAAGAGTCTTTTACAACTCGCTGACTTTACCGATGGCACTGGCAAACCTGCTGCTCTCCTACCTGGTCATCGACCTGGGACCGGACTACCGCAGCCGCGACCTGAGCAATGCTCCGACGCCGGAAAATGTTCCGGCGTCGGAGCCGAAAAAGACAGAATAATCTTTTCTTATGAAACAAACCGCCTTCGCATTTTAGTGCGAGGGCGGTTTTGATTTGGACAGATGTTCCTGCGATGGTCGGCAGCCGGGAGGCTATTGACACAGCTCCAGCGCCTGCTTGCCGCTCATCTGTTCGATTTCAAAGCAGAGGATACACAACGAGGACCACTCCTTGTCGATGGTCTGCTGGTGGCTCTGCGGGCTGTCCAGCGGGACATAGCGTGCACACAGTTTACGCACGGCATCCATCTTTTCATCGGGCTGCTCCACGATGCGCACCCTGCCGCGCAGCACCACGCTCTGATAAAAGGTGGTGTAGCGCTCGGGACAAATCCGGTCCTGTGCGATGACACAAAATCCGGCGCGGTCGTCCTGACGGAGCAAATCCAGCTTATAGCCGGACTGGGCGCAGTGAAAATAGAGCTTGCCGTCGGTGTAGACATAACTTAATGGCACCTGATAGGGAAAGCCATCCGGCTGGTTGAGCGACAGGGTGCCGGATGTAGAAGATTCCAGCAGATTTATGGATTGCTGTTGCGAAAGCTGCTGGCGGTGACGGCGCATGGGGATGGGATTCATGGACATGACCTCCTAAAGCAATGAACTATTTTTTGCGCAGCGGGAAAATCAACAGCATGGAAGCCAGTTTGATGCGGCTGCGGCGGTCATACAGCTCGTAGGATTCGATGCCGGGAAGAACCTCATAACCGGAATCGGGCAGCCATTTGTTGAAGAAATAATTTTTGGCTTTGGCTACGGCAAGGGTCAGACCGGAAGGGTCCTTGAAATCGACATTGATTTGGGCATAGGCGCCGACCGGAAGCTCCTTGACCAGCAGCTCTTCCTCCTGTTCGCTGCTGTCCACCAGGTCACCGACAAAGTAGGAAAAATGTCCCTGCTCATCCGGCAGGCTGGTGGCAACCAGTGTCCCGCTGGGATTGGACGGTTCCTTTAGCAGCGATCGCTTGGACTGGAATGTTTGCTGGAGTGCGGTGACATCCTTGCGGTAATCATGCTTGTCGGTAGTGACCTCCATCCCCGCGGCAAAGCGGGAGTGGTCGAACTCCTTCACCACGACGGTGAAGGGGGATTTTTTGCGAAAGAAAGAAAACATAGTGATTGTCCTCCCGTAAAATAAGATGATATAAAAATCAGCCCCTTGAGAAAACCCAAGGGGCTAATCGTTTGTTTTAGTGGGTAGCGCCGCCGGCAGCAGCGATGTCCTGTTCGTTTTCGATAGCAGCTTCGATTGCCAGCTTCAGACCTTTGCTGATTTCTGCAATGGTCATCGATGCCATGTTCGGGTGGTTCTGGATGGTTGCGTATGGAACATGGATAAAGCCGCCGCGGGTGTTCGGGAATTCATGTGCCAGCTGATACAGCAGATGGTACATCAGGTCGTTGCAGACATAGGTGCCGGCTGTGTTGGAAACAGCAGCAGGAACGCCGTTGTCCATCATCTTTTTGACCATGGCTTTAATCGGAACGGTAGCAAAGTAAGCAGCCGGTCCGTCTTCGTAGATGGTTTCGCTCTGCGGAGCATTGCCCTCGTTGTCCGGGAAGCCGCTTGGGCAGTCCTCGCAGTTGATGGCAACACGCTCAACGTTCATCGAGGTGCGACCACCAGCCTGTCCGACCAGAATCACGATGTCCGGGTTTTCACGGCGAACGATTTCATGGACGGTTTTGCCGCCTTTGCGGAATACAACAGGGATTTCTTCTTTGACAATCTGTGCGCCGCAGATTTCGTCCGGCAACAGGCGAACAGCCTCAAAAGACGGGTTCATTTCTTCTTTACCAAATGGCTGGAAACCGGTAACAACAACTTTCATTTTGCATTCTCCTTTTCTGTTTGAATGATGATAGGTTTAAACGACAGGAATGCCGTTTTCCATGATAAGCGTTTGGTCCGCATAGATGGTAGGACGGTGGAACACCAGGTCAAAATGACCGGCAGCATCCTGGATACCGCCCAAAGCCAGATTGCGCC
Organism: Clostridium sp. CAG:169; assembly: GCA_000435195.1. Classification (GTDB taxonomy): domain Bacteria; phylum Bacillota; class Clostridia; order Oscillospirales; family Ruminococcaceae; genus Negativibacillus. The sequence goes on from FR880271.1 coordinate 30,430, forward strand.
CCATTCCGATGTGGAAGGTGGAAAAGGTGGATTCGTCCTCGATGTAGCAGTTGCCCAGACACTGGGACAGGGTGTTCAGTCCGATTCCAAACTCACCTGCAACATAGATTCTTGGGTCCTCAAAGCTATCCATATAGCGTTTAAGATATTTTCCCGAGCGGTTTTCTTCAATTTCAGTCAACCGTCCCTGTGAAAAACTTAAATGGATAGGCGATGAAGGAATGCCGAGATACCCCAGAGAACCGTCCACAACCGCCTTACCCTCGGTGCAGCTTTCCTCGATGCCGATGAAGATTTCAAAGCTGGAGGAACCTACCTTGCCGGGACGGTCTGCCAGACCGTTGAACAGACCGGGATTCCGTCCTCTTTTGCCAAAATGCAGGTCGGTTCCAAGCTCAGTGGTGACGTGGATGGTCTGTGCTTTCTGCAAAGCTTCCATCATCCCGCGGGCGTGCTCCTCTGCCTGCTGTGGGTCCATCTGCAAAAAGTCGAAGGACAGCATCGAATGGTTGTTGTTGGTGGCAAGAGGAAGCGAAAGAAAGCGTCGTCCGTTTTGCAGTAGCTCCCGGACGGCATTGGTGGTAATCAACGAAAAATTGGTTGCACCGATGACCAAATCGTGATGTAGAAAAAATCCCAACAGCGAATCGAACATCAGCCCGGGCTGTGTGCAGTCCTCGGGGATGGTGATCATGGCAGGAGTTGCCTGTGCATCCTGCGCAGCTTTCCACAACGCGATGCTTTCTTTGACATGGGTGTCGTCGGAAATGATAAGAACCTTTTCACCCGGCTTCACCCGGCACCACTGATTGATGACGATTTTGGCGCCTTTATTCATCGGCATGGGCATATTTTGTTGTCTCCTTTATAACATTTCTGAAAGGGTCTGCTGCGGCACAGATGACACAGCGGACCCTTTCGAAATGACATGATTTCGTTTTATGCGTTGACCATCATGCACATATAGATGATCTGGAATACCAGCATCAGCAAAGATGGAATCAGCTGCATCTTGATGATGGAGTATTTGTCCTTTACTTCGAGGTAAACACCGGGAACGATGTTAAAGTTAGCAGCCATTGGAGTCAGCAGGGTACCGCAGTAGCCGCAGGTCATTGCCAATGTGACCATATACAGCGGGTTTGCGCCCAGGCTGATAACAAACGGAACACCGATACCAACGGTCATAACGGTGATAGCAGCAAACGCGTTGCCCATGATGATGGTGAACAGCATCATGCCCAGAGCGTAAGCGACGATACCTACGTAGACGTTGCCGGATGGGATGATTTTACCAAAGATATTGGAGAAGGCATCACCAACGCCGGCTTTAGTAAAGATAGCGCCCAGACAGGACAGCAGCAGCGGCATGATATAGACTGCGCTGGTCATGTCGAGGAATCGACGACCCTCTTCCAGGAAGGTCATAGCTTTGTTTTCACGGTTCCAGATGACCAGCAGGATGACACCGACGATGGTAGCGAACAGGGAACCAAGCAGAGAACTCCAGCCCTTCATGAAGATTGAGATAATGATGGAGAATACGCCTGCGCCAAACGCAGGGATAAAAATCTTCATACCAATCTTCTTATAGTTCTTCTGCTGCTCTTCCTTGGAAGGAGATTGCAGATTGCCGCGTTTTACCATGTTCAGTGCAGCCGGGATACAGGTCAAAGCGACCAGAATACCGCTGGCAAGCGGTGGGAGCCACTGACCGAATGCAACGACGATACCAAGGGTGAACCAGAAGGCTCCGGTTGGCAAAAAGTGTTTATTGGCTTTTACAATCCATGCCCTTACGCCACAATACATGCAGAAAAGACCGGACAGGATGTACATAACTTGTACGAGTTTGTCAGAGATGGTATACTCTGGGCTCATAAAATAGGATAACATCTTGGTTTACTCCCCTTTCTGCTTAGTTAGCGGCTGGTTTTTTGTCGCTTTTGTAGATGTCAGGATAGTACTTCTTGATCATGCGTTTATCAACGATGAGGGTCTGGGTTGCATTGACAATCATAGCGAAGATAGCGACAGGAACCTGTACCATAACAATCTGCATAACGTCGACATCGTAACCGATACTTGCCAGGGTGGACTGAATCAGCAGAACGGAAGAGTTTGCTGCGAACAGGCACTGACCGAAGAAGTTGGAAACGTTGTAGTCTTTGCCGTACAAAGCCTTGATGGTTTCTTCGTGCTCAGGAGCAATATCATAGCCCTTGCTCTCGATGATACCAAGGGTCATAGGCATCATGATTGGACGAACGAAGGAAGGAATACCGCCGATTGGAATTTTGAAGATGATGAAGATTTCATCCAAGACACCCCAAATAGCAATCAGCATGCCGGTCGTCAAGCCTTTTGCACGACGGATCAGGTCAGCACCGGCTTCCTTCAGACCGTTTCTCTCCAGTGTGCCGGTCAGAATCATCAGGATGATCGTGATCAGCTGATTTCGGTTTGCAACAAAGGTAGTTCCGACCGTTTCCAGCAGGTCGATGACGTTGATTCCGCCAAAAATTGCTGTAACGATAGCCGAGACGACGATGATGGCAATAGGTTCCAGCTTAATGGCAAAACCTATAATAACCACCAGTACGCCAAGCAAACACCAATACATAAAAACACCCCTTCTAAAAAATTTAGAGAAAGAACTTTTTGTCATAAAGTTGGCAATCTTTATGACTTATGCTAATATTATACTACGATAAAGCGCTAAAAACAAGCTAATTTAAACAAAATATGAATATTCTATAAATCAAATAAAAAGTATAAATAGTATTTTTATTATTTATAGAAATACATAGGTGTTTTAAACAAATAATAAGTTAAAATACAAACAAATGTGATAAACAGAGCCCTTTAGCGCTTGAGAATAATTTTGCTGTTAATAAAAATGGAGCAAAAATATACTGTATAAATAAAACCAATCAAATTTATCATTCCCATAAAAGTAAAAAAGATACATTTGTGCACAAAAAAAGATGGATTCATAATGAAAACTCATCTGGTAAAGCAAAGATATTCACACATAAAAAAACAGCCTCCTGTTTTCAGGAGGCTGTTTTGGCTTTTCTTTAGTCGTGCAGCTGCATCGGAAGGTCGAGCAGTTCGTTCCAGGATTGGCGAATCGGTTCGGAGAGGGCGTGACCAATTTTGGAAATGAAAATCAGTCGGGAAGAGGAATGCGGCATGCAGCGGGAGAAGCTGATTCTGCTGCCGACCACATCGACCTGATTCCAACCGTCCTCAAACAGGCAGAAGCCTTTGATGCGGTAGGTTTCGGGGACAAACTGTTTGATGAAGGCAATCACCTTTTCCCGTGGAAGGCGATGGATGCAGTTGAGCACAATCGAGTCGGGACGCAGCTCGGCGGGCAGGTCCTGCTCACCTTCATCGGTGGAGTGGGAGAGCAGGTCGTTTTCCAACAGCTCCAGACTGAATCCGCCGTAGGAGCAGCTGGAGATGTCGCAGTCGGGATTGATTCGACGGATCTGTGCTTTGATGGCGGTGAGCAGCTCGGGGGAAACCAGGTCTGCTTTGTTGATAACCGCCAGATGACAGTGGCACAGCTGAAGACGAATCATCTCTACATCCTGGATCTGCTCCATGAAGTTGTCCGCATCGACCAGGCAGATGATGCCCTGCATCTCATAGTGCTCGGTGAGCAGGGTGCTGTTTGGAGCGGTTCGCTCCTGCTCCAGGATGTGCTTGATATGGATGGGGTCGGACAGACCGGCAACTTCGATGAACACCATCTCCGGCTGACACTGCTGCATAAAGTGGAGTGCGCGTACAATGGCGTCTTCGCTGCAGCTGCATTGCAGAGAGCCGTTTTCCAGGTGTTCAATCGAGATGTCCTCCTCGTTCATCAGGTCGTGGCTTTTAAAGATGCTCGGCTCGGTGAAGATTACACCAATTTTTTTGCCTGGGTTCTGTTTGAGGATGCTCAACAGAGCGGTGGTTTTTCCAGAGCCGACAAAGCCGGTCAGACAGTACAAAGGAATCAATTTTTCACTCATCAGGTAGGACCTCCGATCTTTTATGGGAATCCTTCCCTTGGGCAGTAAGCCTACAGGAAAGTGTTTTAATCTACAAAATCAGTTTACTGTTATTTCTGTCGATTGTCAATGCAAAATAGCAGAATGTAAGAAATTTAAAAATTTCTATCCAATCTGTAAAAAGTGGGAAGGGAGGGAATCGCATTTGCCAAAGAGGGGAAAATAGGATAAAATAGGGAAAAAAACAGGGAGAAAAGGAGGAGAGAAAAGTGGAAGCACTGAAGCGAGAGATGGAGCAAAGAGGGTATGAAATCCTGGGTCCCATTACAAAGGGATGGTCGTCAGACAAAAAGTTCCTGATGAGCGACCGGGAAGGAGGGCGTCTGGTTTTGCGCGCAGCTGCCATCGAGCGATGCAGCAGTATGACGGATTTGAGCGGGAGATTCCGCTTTGGTATGAGCGCTACAAAAACAGGTAGAGCAGCGCCAGCATCAGGGTGTTGTCGGTGCAATGGTCGCTGTACAGCAGCCAGAGCAGACCGAGAATCAGTAGCTGGTCCCGTTCGAGGGGAAGAAAATCCAGCAGGGAAGCGCCGTTTGCATCCGCGGAAGATAAAGGCGGTGTTTGCGGCTGCGGGTGGTAGCTGCTGGTGGGATGCGGTTCGGCAGAAGGAGCCGGCTGCACAGGAGCGGGCGGGTCTGACTGCGGTTCGACAAAGAAGGATGGCTGGTGCGACGGGCGCTTGAGGACCTGCTGGGAACGCTGCTGCATCTGCCGCACCCGCTCGAGTGCCTCCTGCTGCATCTGCTGCATCTGCTGCGGGGAATATTCCCGCTGCTGCCACTTCATTGGCTGTCACCTCCTAAGCGGAACAAACCGCTTTCCTTTAAGGTGGGAAGCAGCTGGACCAGCTGCATGATGCGCACCGCATCGTCCACCTTTTTTGCGCGCTTTTCAGAGAGCAGCGGGCGCAGCGCACGCAGCAGCTCCACACTGGGACTGGGCTGGGAAAGGCTCTGCATAGCGCTTTGCAGTTTGAGAAGCAGAGACGGGTCGATGGCAGGTTTAGTTTCCCTGGGAGCAGCGCCGAGTACAGCGGACAGGTCGGGCAGACCGCCACAGGAAGCAGTCTCATTGGAAGAAGACTGTGCAGGCGCACCCAAACCCAGTGAAGCTGCCATCTGCCCGAGCTGCTGCATCCGCTGCGGGTCGGCAAGCAGCTGGGAAATCATTGCACCCAAATCAGGGGTGTTTTCCGTTTGGGACAAGGCACTTCCCTCCTTTTTATATGACAAGTCAGAATGTAGGTTATTTCATCTTCTGCAAAAGGGCGGACAGGTCGGTTTTGGAAAGCACCTGCTGGAGTTTTTGCGGGTCAGCAAGCAGAGCATTGAGCCGGGTGGCGCTTTGCGAATCCATATTTGCCTGAAGGGAACTGAAATCTCCCTGCTCAAGCTGACAGCGCAGCACCTGTGGGTCGATGTGAAGCTGTTGTCCTGCCAACTTTAAAAGAAGGTCCAGCTGTGCGGGAGAGGGTTGTTTAAAAGAAGACATGATGATTTCCTCCTGTTTTACTGCCGATAGGGCCTGTGTTTAAAAAAATGATTTGCGGTTCATTCTTTACTATATGAAAAGGCAAGGGGAAAGTTTCCTTTGAAAGCAGCTCAAGAGAGAAAAGAAATGGACAGGAAATGAATTTTGTTAAAATGCAGATAAAAAAGAAAAAAGGCAGTTGCAAAAAAAGAGCGATTATATGATAATAGAATTGTCAGAAAAGGGGGGTTAGAGATGAGAGTAGTCGTACTGTCCGACACCCACGGCAGGGTGGAGCGAATCAAAAAGGTCATCGAGCAGCAGCCACAGGCGGAACTGTTCATCTTTTTGGGGGATGGTCTGCGCGATTTCCGCCAGGCGATGTATGGAGTGCCGGTGGAGGAGTGGCGTGTCTGTGGAAACTGTGATTTTGGCGCCAATGAGGAGTATACGCTGATTTCCTATGTCAAGGATGTCAAGTTTTACTGCGTACACGGACATCAGTGGAATGTGAAGTACAGCCTGGGAGAGCTGATTGACCAGGCGCGCAGCAAAGATGCCAATGTTTTGCTGTACGGTCACACCCATCAGGCGTATTATGCGTATCGGGACGGGCTGCACATCTTTAATCCGGGCAGCCTGGGCAGTCCAAAGGAGCCGTTCTATCCCACCTATGGAACCATCGACATTCAGGGCAAAAGCATCGTTTTTAACCATGTGCCCTTGGAGGAGAGAGACCGATGAAACAGCTGCGCGGCGGATTTTCACTGTTGGAATTGGATGTGGTCGATTCGACCAACGAATATCTCAAGCGGCAGGGAGGACAGCTGCCGGACAAGACCGTTGTGATGGCACATCGTCAGACTGCCGGAAAAGGACGGCTGGGCAGAAGCTGGCAGTCCGAACCGGGGGAGAGCCTGGCTGTTTCCTGGCTGTTTTGTTCGCTGGAGCCGCAGCAGCTGCAATGGCTGCCGCTAGCAGCAGGGATGGCGCTGCATCAATCGCTGGAAAGCCAGCTGGGACAGCAAGCCGGACTGTTTGTCAAATGGCCCAACGACCTGGTTGGCAGGCAGGCGGACGGCAGCTTCAAAAAGCTGGCGGGCATCCTGTGCGAAAGCCGCAGTGGGGAGCGCTCCTTTGCGGTGTGCGGCATCGGGATAAACCTATGTCAGCCGGCATCTTTTTTTGAGCAGGCAGGTCTGCCCGATGCAGGGTCGGTCGCTCAGGTGTTTTACTGTGTGCCGGATGCCTACCAACTGCTCGAGGAGATCGGAGTACATCTGCAAAATTGGCTGTTTGTACTGAAATCAGGACCCAAGCAGCTACTGGATGCCTATTCCTCCCGTTGCATTACGTTAGGCAGGCAGGTCTGCATTTGCCGGGAAGGGCAGATGCCAATAGAAGCGAAAGCCATTCGCATCGACAGCGACGGTCAACTGGTGTGTCTGACACAAAAAGAAGAAGTAAAGGTGCGTGCGGGAGAGGTTTCGGTGCGCGGGCTTTATGGATATGTAGAATAAACAGGAAAAAGAAACAGAAAGAAGGAAGAAAAGATGGATACAAAAGAAAAAGTTTTGCGCAACTTGTCCTATGGACTTTATCAGATTGGAGTGATGGATGGTCAGCGTCCATGCGGGTGTATCATCAACACCGTTTTTCAGGTGACCAGCGAAAATCCAATCGTTGCCATCAGTATGCACAAGGACAACTATACATGGGAATTGATTGAGAAGGAGAACCGCTTTTCGGTATCTATCCTTTCGGAAAAGACCCGCAAGGAAATCATTCAGAAGCTGGGCTTTGTCTCCGGCAGAAACCACGACAAATATGAAGGCTTGCATTATACCATCAAGGATGGACTGCCGGTGCTGGATGAGCAGTGCAGCGGTGCGCTGATCTGTCAGGTGGTTTCGATTGCAGATACACCGACCCACAAGGTGATCCTGGCATCGGTGGAGCAGGCGTATGAGCTGAAAAACACCGTTCCGATGACCTACCGTTACTACCATGAGGTCATCAAGGGCGGAGCGCCGAAGAATGCGCCTTCCTATATTGAGCCGGAAGCGGCAACCAAACAGCAGACATCCGCACAGAGATGGGTCTGCGACGTATGCGGTTATGTGTACGAAGGGGACCTGACACAGGAGCCGGACGATTACGTCTGCCCGCTGTGCGGTGTTGATAAATCTCATTTTATAAAGGAGGAAACAACAATGGCAGAAACAGAACGCTGGGTATGTGATGTATGCGGTTATGTATACGAAGGAGATCTGACACAGGAGCCGGACGATTACGTTTGCCCACTGTGCGGTGTAGACAAGAGCCAGTTCACCAAAGAATAATCTAAGGGAACACTCTTGATTTCTGTGGGGGACTGTGCTATAATGGTCAGTATCATCTGGGTGTGGCGCAGCTGGTAGCGTGCTACCTTGGGGTGGTAGAGGCCGTGGGTTCAAGTCCCGCCACTCAGACCAGCGGCAGATTGTGTCGCAAACAAAAAACGCGTCCACGTTTGTGGACGCGTTTTTTGTTATATAGACAGTTCCTATGAAAGAATCGTTTCTTATCATTTTAAAATGTGACCCCGCTTCAATCGAAAATTCGGTTGAAGCGGGTCTTTTTTTGGACATCAGAATCAACTTTTGGTATAAAGTCAAATCATATCAACAAATTGGCGAAATAAGAAGAGGAAGTAAAAATAACAATGAGAAAAAATATCACAATAAACAACAAAAAGTATATTTTTGACGATCAGATACGGGACAACCTTGCAGTGCGCACCGGCTTTGACCGATTGGCGCAGCAGACCTTTGACATTTCGTTTGAGGAGTGGCACAAAGGCGGTTGGTGGCAGGAAAACTATCAGCCGCATCTGCTGCTGTGCGACGGAAAGGTAGCGGCAAATCTGTCGGTCAACCGCATAGATTGTCAAATCAACGGCGTTCGGCGCAGGATGTTTCCGACCCTGTCGCACGCTTGATTGCATAAGCATACAAGACCATACCGATGGTATATTCTGCTGCTTTGGGGGTTGCGCACAGACAAAAGCTGTGATACCATGTTAAATGGAGATAAAATGATACCTCAGAAAAGGGTGGTAGAATGAAGGAAAACAGAGGTCTGATGACCGAGGGAGTTATCTGGAAGCAGCTGTTGCTGTTTGCGCTGCCGCTGCTGCTGGGCAATCTGTTCCAGCAATTTTACAACACGGTCGACTCCATCGTGGTCGGCAATTACATCGGAGCCAATGCGCTGGCATCGGTGGGTGCGAGCACGCCGATTGTCAATCTGATGGTCGGGATGTTCACCGGTCTGGGCACCGGCGCGGGCGTGGTCATCGCCCAGTTTTTCGGAGCCAAGGACCACAAGGGCGTACACGACGGAGTTCATACCACCATTGCGCTGTGTATCGTGTCCGGTCTGGTGATGGCAGTGGTAGGCGTCGCACTTTCGCCGACCATCCTGCGCCTTCTGGATACGCCTGCAGAAATCATGGAGGGGTCGGTGACCTATCTTCAGATTTACTTCATGGGTGTGATGGCACTGATGATTTACAACATGGGTTCGGGTATCCTGCGTGCGGTGGGAGATTCCAGAACGCCGCTGTATTTTTTGATGGTTTCCAGCGTGGTCAACATCCTGTTGGACCTGCTGTTTGTTATCAAGGTGCAGATGGGCGTTGCCGGTGTTGCCTGGGCGACGCTGATTGCACAGGCAATCTCTGCGTGTCTGGTGCTGATTCGTCTGATGACCAGCACCGAGAGCTACAAGCTGATTTTAAAGGACATCCGCTTTCACAAAAAGGTGCTGCTGGAAACGGTTCGCATCGGCTTGCCGGGAGGAATCCAGAATGCGGTCATCTCCTTTTCCAATTTGATCGTTCAGTACAACATCAACAGCTTTGGTGCAGCTGCGGTGGCAGGATGCAGCGCCTACACCAAGATAGACGGCTTTGCCATCCTGCCGGTGATGAGCTTTTCTATGGCAATCACCACCTTTACCGGACAGAACATCGGAGCCAAAAACTATGACCGGGTGCGCAAGGGAGCCAAGACCTGCCTTGTGATTGCGCTGGCGGTGACATTGACCTTGTCGGGTGGGCTGTATCTGTTTGGGGAAAAGCTGCTGCGGGTCTTTTCTTCCGACCGGCAGGTTTTGTCCTATGCGGTGCAGATGATGCACTTTTTAGTGCCGGGCTATGTTTGCCTGGCGGTTGCGCACACCTACTGCGGCGTGGTGCGCGGAGCGGGTATCTCGATGGTGCCGATGCTGGCGCTGGTGGGCAATATGTGCGTGCTGAGAGTCATTTGGATTTCTTTGGCAATGCCGGTTTTCCACAATATCATTGTTGTATTTTTAGGCTATTCGCTGACCTGGCTGACCAGCGCCTTGACGATGGTGATTTATTATCATCGTTCCGGCTGGCTGGAGCGGCACCAGTTACAGCGCGTTGCATAAATATTTTCTGAGAAAAGGATGGAGAAGATGGAAAAGAAGAGGGCAGAAGTGATGGGGAGCTTGTCGCTGCTGGTAGTGGCAATCATCTGGGGAAGCGGATTTATCGCTTCGCAGATGGCACTGGATGCGCAGATGAGCTCGGCATTCATCATGTTCGTTCGTTTTGCAATCGCGGCACTGATTGTCGGGATTGTTTTCCACAAGGACCTGAAGAAAAACATGAAGAAGGAACACATCAAGGGCGGATTGCTGATTGGTACCTTTTTGTTCCTGGCGTTCTATGTGCAGACGGTGGCGCTGCAGTACACCACCCCTTCCAACAACGCTTTTATCACCGCAGCCAACGTGGTGATCGTGCCGTTTTTGTGGTGGGCAATCAGCAAGAAAAAACCGGGAGCGAAATTTATCGTTTCCTCTTTCCTGTGCCTGCTGGGCATCGGCATTCTGTCAATCAACTTTTCGGAAGGCTTTGCCTTTAAGATTGGCGACTTGATGACACTGGGCTGTGCCTTTTTGTTCGCCTGCCAGATTGTGACCACCGGCATTTTAGCGCTGAAGATGGATGCAAAGGTGATTGTATTTTTGCAGTTTGCCGTAGCGGCAGTCTGGGGATTTTTTGCCTTTTTGTTGACCGACGGTGATTTCTCCTCCTTCCTTTCCTCGGAGGGCATGGGTGCGGTCATCTATCTGGGTGTTTTCAGCACCTGCTTGTGCTACTTTTTGCAGACAACCGCACAGCAGCATGTTCATTCGGCAAAGGCAGCCATCATCCTGTCCACCGAGTCGCTGTTCGGCACCATCTTTTCGGTGCTGCTGGGCTATGACCCGCTGTCGCCGCAGATGGTGGTCGGCGGAATCATCATTCTGATTTCCATTACTATGACCGAAATCAAGCTCCCCTTTGGTAAGAAGGAGAAGCCGATTCTGGTGGAAAAAAGGGAGGATTGATGGAATGCTCTACCGATACAGCTTCGATTCGCCGGTAGGCTGTCTGCGCTTGGAAGAGGAAGACGGCTATCTGACCGGCTTGCATTTTGACCCGGACCCATCGGTCCGGTATGCGGACGATACAGATTTGCTGCGGCAGACCCGGAAACAGCTGGCAGAATATTTTGCCGGCAGCCGCACCAGCTTTTCGATTCCGCTGAAATTGCAGGGGACCGACTTTCAAAAGCGGGTCTGGAAGGTGCTGCAAACCATTCCCTATGCAAAGACGATGAGCTATGGGCAGGTTGCAGCGCTGGCAGGAAATCCGAAAGCTTGTCGTGCGGTCGGGATGGCAAACAACCGCAATCCAGTTGCCATCATTGTGCCCTGTCATCGGGTCATCGGTGCAAACGGCGGAATGGTCGGCTACGGCGGCGGACTGTGGGTCAAGGAAAAGCTGCTGAGGCTGGAGCAGGATGTCCTGAATCGCACTCAAGAAGAATAAAATAAAAATCCCGTTCTCTGTTTAGTCAGAGAACGGGATTTTTTTGATATACAAAAATTCTGCATTATTTTGACACAGCCGAAATGGAGCTGTCAACAAGCTGCTGGGCAAGGTCACAGATTCGCTCGGCAGCATGGTGGGAGATGTTTTGCTGCTGGCACGCGAGCATCTGTCGGGCAGAAGAGGGCTGCAACAGCTGTTCTACGGCAGGCAGCAGCTCCTTTTGCAGCGAATGAACCGCAAGGCTCATCCCGCGGGAGGAAAAATATTCCATGTTTTTGCTCTCGCAGCCGGGGATGGGATTGATGTGGATGAGCGGCGTGCAGGAGACAGCGGCTTCGGTGGAGGAAAGCCCTCCCGGCTTGGAGATGAGTAGCTCGCAGGCTTTCATATAATCTGCCATCTGCGAGGTGTGCTGCACCAGTAGCAGGCGCTCACCGTACCGCTCTTTGAGCCGCCGGTAGAGC
>FR880271.1:42339-54666 GCA_000435195.1 Clostridium sp. CAG:169
GGTAGAGCGGTTGGTTGCTGCCGCAGATGACGATGAGCCGGATGTCGGGGGAGGATTCATATTGTTTTTGCAAAATGGAGATGACCCGCATCAGTCCACCGGCACCCATGCTGCCGCCGACCACCAGCAGGTAGCGCAGGGAAGGGTCCAGTCCCAGACGGCGCAGGCTTTCCTGCTTGTCAGGGGGATTTTCAAAGCTTTGGTCCACCGGGATGCCCAGCGGGTAAAGTCGCTCCTTGGGGATCCCCCAGCGGGTGAAGGCGGGACACAGGTCATCCGAGGGGATGACATATCGGTCGCACTGCACCTCTTCGGTAAAGGGGATGCAGGTGTAGTCGGTGGCAATCAGCAAAGTGGGTGGCAGGCAGATGCCGTGGTCGCGCATATTGGTCAGGATTTCACCGGGGAAGATGTGCGGCATGATAATCAAATCGAAGTTGCCCTCTTCCAGAAAGCGCTGAACCGGAAGCGCCATCAGATGATTGATATGGTAGACCGGTGAGTGAACAGGCAGCCGTCGGTAAAGGTTGCCCAGCTGATAGACCAGCCCGAACAGGCGCGGTGCTTTTTTGACCAGGTTGATGTAGCTTTGGTTGATCAAGCTCCCTACCCGTGTGTTGGAAAGGGAGTAAGGGTCGAGCATGGTGACCCGATGACCGCGGCGAAGCAGCTCCTGCTTGATAGCGTTGGCTGCCGAGTTGTGACCGCCGCCGGTCCCACAGGAAAAAATCAGCGCATCCATAACAGTTTGATTGTACACCTCTCTTTGGATTCTTGGCTCAGGTGCATCCGAAGGAAGACACCGGCGGTAATCAGAAGGAATCCCAGACGCACCGAAAGGCTGACGTTAGAAAAACACAGTGCAGCAAAGGAGCACAGGTAGGTGACGATGGTCCGGTAAAAATGAGGGGAAATGCGGACGATGCAGGAAAAGAAGAGGAAGAAAAAAGCGAGGGTCAGCACAGGGACCGGGTCGGGCAGCAGGGCAAGCAGACAGCCAAAGCTGGTGGCAATCCCTTTTCCACCGTGCAGGTGGTGAAACAGAGGAAAAATGTGCCCGAGGACCGGCGCGGCAATCAGCAGGGCAAACGCCAGCGGAGGGACGGTTGGCTGGTTCTGGGTGGACAGGTACCATGCAACCGGAAGATACCCCTTAAAAAGGTCGCCGAGCAGGGTACACACGCCGCAGAGAAAGCCGCCCTGCAAAAAGGCATTGGCGGTGCCGGGGTTACCGTCGGCGGTGTTTTGGGTGATGTCTTTGTGGGCAAACAGCAATCCGAACAGCCGTGCAAACAGGATGCTGCCCAAAAGATAGCCAAAGCAGATGAAGAAAATTTCTCGAAACAACATGGATGATACCATCCTTTTATAAAAATAAGGGATTACAGCTCGAGCAGAGTACAGAACTGCTCGAAGGAAGGGTACTCGTCTTGGATGAAGGCAATGGGGCAGCTGTGTCGGGTGCAGTTTTCCAGATAGAAGCGGTTGTCCTCGAGCAGCTGCTCGAGGGTACACCAGCTGTCATCCAGCCGCTGTTCGATTACGTTGGCGGTTGAGCGGATGGTGGAAAAATGGCTGCGGATGTACTCTTCGCTCATCACCAGAAAGAGCGAGCGGATGCAGCGAAGGGACTGCGGGGAAAAATCCTCTTTCCAATGAAATGGGATATAGCAGCCTTCTACAATCAGGTTTTGATGATTTTCGATGACCGTTTGGACCATCTCCCGCACGATGGACCACAGGTAGTCGGTCAGCTGCTGGTCGTCGGTGGGGGTAAGGGTGGTCTGACCGCTGCGAATCAGACCCATCTTCAGGTGGTCGATGGAAAGGTATGGGATGTGCAGATGTTCCATCAGCTGTTGTGCCAGCCGGGTTTTGCCGGTGTGAGAGGCGCCGCTGAGCAGGATAACCATAGTAGAATCCTCCTTGATTTAATATGAGCCGATGAGGGTGGTTAACAAAGAAGTATAGCTTTGAAAGGCGCTGGGAAGGGAAACCGAATCCAGCCGGTCGGTCAGCAGAAAATCCTCCGGCAACAGGCGGTCGATTTGGCTGCGGGAAAGGGTGTTATCGCCGGTTTTGACCAACAGGCAGCTCATCTGCCATTCGATGTGGGTGAAGATGTGGCGGGCAGGCTTTTGCGGCTGCACCGAAAGAACAGAAAGACCAAATGGCTCGAGCAGCTGCGCGGCTGCCTGCTGTGCCTGCTCCTCGGTGAGTGCTCCTTCGACCGAAGGGATTTCCCAAAGACCGGCGAGCAGTCCGCTGTCCGGTCGGCGGTGCAGCAGGGTAAAGGTGCCCTCAGCCGTCCGACAGAGGATGGCAAAGAGGGTGCGCTGCTGAATCTGCCGCGCTTTTTTGGGCGCTTTTACCGGGTACTGCTGGGTGCAGCCCTCTTGATGGGCACGGCACAGTGCCGCCAGCGGACACAGCAGACAGCGCGCAGAGGAGGGCAGACAGACGGTGGCTCCCAGTTCCATCAGCGCCTGGTTAAAGTCGCCGGCGCTGTGCTGCGGCACAACCGGAAGCAGCAGCTGGCGGAAAGATTGTTTGGTCTGCGGCAGACCGATGTCATCGCCGCAGCACAGGATGCGGGAAATTACCCGCAGGACGTTGCCGTCCACAGCGGGCACGGCGATACCAAAGGCGATGGAGGCGATGGCTCCGGCGGTGTAGTCACCGATGCCGGGCAGAGCAGTCAGCTGTCGGTAGTCGGCGGGAAGCTGTCCGCCGTACTGTTCGACCAAGAGGCGGGCGGCTTTTTGCAGATTGCGCGCGCGGCTGTAATAGCCAAGACCTTCCCACAGCTTGAGCAGCCGGTCTTCGGGACAGGATGCAAGCGCTTGGATGGAGGGCAGCTGGGAAAGAAAGCGCTCGAAGTAGGGCTTGACTGCTTCTACCCTGGTTTGCTGGAGCATGATCTCCGATACCCACACGCGGTAGGGCGTGGGCTGGTCCCGCCAGGGAAGGGAACGTTTATTCTTTTGATACCAAAACAAAAGCGGCTCAACGATCTGCGTGAGCCGCTCCTGCGCGTTGGGCGCGATCATCGCTGCCCTCCGTCGGTGTCCTGTTCATTCAGAAAGGATTTGATGTGGTCAAAGGTTTCTTCGCTGATGATATGTTCGATGCGGCAGGCGTCGGCTGCTGCGGTGTCGGCAGAAATTCCGAGGACATCCTCCAAAAAACGGCAGAGGATGCAGTGGCGCTCATAGATTGCCTCCGCCTTTTGCCGTCCTTCCCGGGTCAGCAGAATCAGATTGTTTTTATCCATCGTAATATAACCGGCAGAGCGCAGGATGCTCATGGCGCGGCTGACGCTGGGTTTGGAAAACGCCAGTTCGTTTGCAATGTCGATGGAGCGGACCGTTCCGTTTTTCTGTTCCAGCATCAAAATGGTTTCCAGATAGTTTTCACCGGATTCCTGTATCTTCAAGGCAGTATCTCTCCCTTCCAATCTCTGTGCAATCAGTAAAGACAGAGCAGATTTGTTTGCTCCTATTTTAACATAATTGACGACAGCTTTCAAGGGAAGGGAAAGGGCTGGAATTTTTAACGTTATATAAAGGAAACAATGGAATCGGTTACAGTTTATCGTGGGGATGAAGATGGAGGACAAAAGAAAAAGATTTTTGCAGTCTGCCAAAAGTTTTCGCTTGACAGACAGAACGGCGGAAGCGGAAAAAAGCTTGTGGCTTAACAGTAAAAAGGAGATTGACAGCCCTGCTGCTTTGACTTAAAATAGAATACAGAAAGAAGTCCCCTCTCAAACAGCATAGATTCTTGCTGCGGCAGAGGGAATGAGGATATTGAGTTTAAAGGAGTTCACAATGGAAAAGGGAATCAGAATACAGAAGGTCCTTTCTGAGCAGGGAATTGCTTCCAGAAGAAAGGCAGAGGAGTGGATCGAGCAGGGCAAAATCAAAATCAACGGTCGTCCTGCAGCACTGGGACAGAAGATCAATCCAAACCGCGATGTCGTGACCATCGACGGCGAGCGGGTCTATTTTCAGAAGAGCAGCCAGAAATACTATATCATGCTCAACAAGCCGCGCGGCTTTGTGACCACCATGAACGATGAGCTGGGCAGAAGATGCGTAGCGGAGCTGGTGGAGGATGTGCCGGAGAGGGTGTACCCCATCGGCAGACTGGATAAAGACAGTGAGGGCTTGCTGCTGTTCACCAACGACGGCGAATTTGCCAACCTCATCATGCACCCAAGCCACCATGTTTCCAAAACCTACCGCGTCACCGTGCGCCCGGAAATCAGCGATGCGCAGGTGGTCCGCCTGTCCACCGGTGTGGAAATCGACGGCAAAAAAACCAGTCCTGCTCACGTAACCGTGCTGGAAAAACAGCCGGGCAGGGTGGTGTTGCAGGTTGTGATTTATGAAGGAAGAAACCGACAGGTCAGAAAGATGTGCGAGGCGGTCGGGCTGGAGGTAGCCAGACTCAAACGCACCGCAGTAGGACCGCTGAAACTGGGAATGCTGGCTCCCGGCAAATGGAGAGAGCTGCGTCCGGGAGAAATCGGGATGCTGCGCAACGCCATCAAAGCGTCCTCCGGTGCGCCGGAGGTGTTGGGTGACCTGGACGAGGATATTCTGAACAGCGTTGCCCGCAAGGCTGCGCCGGCAGGCAAAATCCAATATAACGCACAGGGCAAACCGCGCCGCAGTTTTGAGCAGGAACGGACAGGCAGCAAAGGCGGACGTCAGCAGCGCTCCAATCCTTCCTTCCAAAAAGGGTATGCACCGCGCGGCACAAAACCGCAGTCGAAGGGCGCAGGCAGAAAGCCCTTCACCAAAAAAGGCTCGGGAATGTAAACCGGAAAAGCAAAAGTCAACTTACAAAGCGCGGGCAAACAAACAGCCTGCGCTTTGCTGCTTTTAAAAGGAGCAAACAGAAGGGAAGGACCTTTTATGGAGATAACATTTGTCCGTCATGGACAGACCGAGTGGAACAGCCTGGGAAAACAGCAGGGCAAGGAGGATATTCCGCTTAACAGCCGGGGAATCGAGCAGGCAAAGCAAACCGCGCAGCTGCTGGCTGACCGGCAGTTTGACCGGGTATACTGCTCCCCGCTGCAAAGGGCAAAGCAGACGGCGCAGATTATCTGTGAAAACAGGCAGATTCCTATTTTCTACGAGCCACGCATTGCCGAGCGGGATATGGGAGAGTTTCAGGGGAAGCGCTGGGACGAGTTTGACACCCGGGCATTTTGGGATTATGCAGCAAATCATCACTATCAGCAGGCGGAGAATATCCGAGATTTTTATGACCGCGTCTACAACTTTCTGGATGAACTGAAAGGCAAACCGGGAAGGGCGCTGCTGGTTTCTCACGGAGGCGTGTTTGCGCCGGTGAGCAGCTATGCGGGCAGAAGCAAAAAAGAGGACAATCTGATTGACAATCTGCTGGAGAATGCGCAGGCGTTCACCTTTGTGATTTAATGCAAGGAGGAAAGAAAATGAAAACGATTCATATTGAAGTCAACGACTTTTTGGCAGCCATCATCGGGATTGCAGCCGGTGTGCTGCTGGTGATTTTTCCGCAGGAATCGCTCAATGTCATCACCTATGGGATTGGAATTATCTCGCTGGTGTACGGCGTGCTGCGCATCATCAGCTATTTTCGCAACAAGAGCCTCTCTCCGTTTTTTGCAGGGGAGCTGTTTTTAGGGATTGTGCTGGTAGCCATCGGACTGTTTTCTTTTCTCAATCCGGGCGGCATCTTTGCGGTGCTGCCGATTGTGCTGGGTATCCTGGTGCTGGTGGAGGGCATCTCCAAGCTGCAAAGAGGGCTGATGCTCAAAAATTACGGCTATCAGCGCTGGGTGGCAGCCACGGTGGTTGCAGGGTGTATCATTGCGCTGGGCATCCTTTTGATTTTTAACCCGTTTAATGCGCTGGTCATCACCATGCGGGTGCTGGGGATCGTATTGGCAGCCGATGGAATTGCGGGACTGTGGGTCAACTTTATCATCAAACGATATTATCAGTAATCGAAAAAGGAGAGGACTGCCATGCCAAGCTATATCCTTGCACTGGACCAGGGAACCACCAGTTCCCGCGCCATTTTGTTCGATGAACAGCAGAATATTATCGGGATCGCACAGAAGGAGTTTACCCAGCATTACCCGAGAGAGGGCTGGGTGGAGCACGACCCGATGGAAATTTATT
Source organism: Clostridium sp. CAG:169 (assembly GCA_000435195.1). GTDB lineage: Bacteria > Bacillota > Clostridia > Oscillospirales > Ruminococcaceae > Negativibacillus. Next base: position 48,522 of record FR880271.1, read on the forward strand.
CCTCGCAGTATGCGGTGATGATGGAGGTCATCGCCAAAAGCGGGGTGGAGGTTTCGGATATTCGGGGAATCGGCATCACCAATCAAAGAGAGACGACCATCCTGTGGGATGCAAAGACCGGCAGACCGGTCTACAACGCAATCGTCTGGCAGTGCCGCAGAACGGCAGACCGGATTGATGCGCTGAGCAAGCAGGGGTTGGACGGATATATCCGGCAGACGACGGGACTGATACCGGACGCTTATTTTTCTGCCACCAAAATTGCATGGATATTGGACCGCATCCCGAACGGAAGGGAGCGGGCAAAGGCAGGGGAAATTTTATTCGGAACGGTGGACAGCTGGCTGATTTGGAAATTGACCGGCGGCAAGGTCCATGTGACCGACTACACCAATGCTTCCCGCACCATGCTGTACAACATCCACACCCTCGACTGGGATGAAAAGCTGCTGGAGGTGCTGGATATTCCGCGCTGTATGCTGCCGCAGGTGCGCAACAGCAGCGAGGTATACGGCTATACCACCATCCAGGGGGAAAATATCCCGATTGCAGGAATTGCAGGCGACCAGCAGGCGGCGCTGTTTGGTCAGTGCTGCTTCCAAAAAGGGCAGGCAAAGAACACCTATGGCACCGGTTGCTTTTTGCTGATGAACACCGGCGATACCCCTTGCATGAGCCGGAACGGGCTGCTGACCACCATTGCCATCGGATTGGATGGAAAGGTGCAGTATGCGCTGGAGGGCAGTGTCTTTGTGGGCGGAGCGGTTATTCAGTGGCTGCGCGATGAGATGCGCTTCATCACCGAATCCAAGGATGCGGAATACTACGCACAGAAGGTGGAGGACACCGGCGGGGTGTACCTGGTGCCTGCCTTTACCGGACTGGGTGCGCCGCATTGGGATATGTACGCCCGCGGCTGCATCATCGGCATCACCAGAGGAACCAAGAGGGAACACATCATCCGTGCAGCGCAGGAATCGATTGCCTACCAGAGCTATGACCTGGTCAAGGCGATGGAAAAGGATACTGGAATCCCGCTGGATAGCTTGAAGGTGGACGGAGGAGCCAGCCGCGACCGATTCTTAATGCAGTTTCAGGCGGATATTCTCGGTTGCAGGGTGGACCGCCCGATGATTCGAGAGACAACGGCGCTGGGTGCAGCTTATCTTGCAGGTCTGGCGGTGGGTGTCTGGAAGGACCGGGAAGAGCTGTGCCGTCTGTGGCACTGTGATACCACCTTCTATCCTCAGATGGAAGAGGAGAGGCACCAAAGGCTGCTTCACGGCTGGCACAAGGCAGTCGGACGGAGTAAGGGCTGGGCAGAGAGCGACGGAGAATAAAAACGGCGAAGCATCCTGCTGCTTTATGGATACATAACAAAGGACCCTGCTGGATTGAAATTTTTCAATCCAGCAGGGTCCTTTTTGCGTTGGGTGGATTAAAAGAGAAAGGCAGAAAGACAGGAGAGGGAGTTGACGGAAAGAAATCCTACTTGCTCCTCGTGCTCCCAAGAGAGGTCCAGGAGGGTCTGGAGATTTTCCTCCGAATATTCCAATTCCTTGGAAATCGCTTTGATACAGTTGATGCGGCTGTCGGTCGGCGGCTCAACTGGCAAATCGCTTGTTGACTCGCCGGGGAGAGCCAGCCACAGCAGCCGACAGAGGAGGGTGAAGAGGACGGCAAATTTGGTGCGGGAGAGACAATCGCCATCCCAGACCGATTTGAGCAGGTAGCGGTAGAGGGTGTAGTTACACAGATTTTGAAAGGGCAGCGGCTCCGAGAGCGGTAGCAGCTGAGGCAGATTTTGTGCCAGTTTGCGCAGGCGTTTGGTCCAGCGCGGGTCGATTGGCTCAAGGGAAGCCAGAAACTCCAGCAGGTCGGAGAGAAGCAGTTGTGGTGAATCGGTAAAATCACAGGGAGAGGAGAACAGCTGCGCTGGGATTTCCTGCGAGAGAGCGGTCAGAGCAGGAAAATCGGCAAAATCGAGCGCCTGCTGGATCGCATCGGCATAGCGCAGGAGGATTTGCAGTCGGGCGGCAAAGGCAAGGTTGGTATTTTTTAAAAGGGAGAACATCTGCTGCCGAACCGAAAGCATCGCAGAAAGAAGCGCCGAGTCGAAGGGTTGGTCGTCTGCCGGTTCGTCGATGGTGCGTGACAGAAAGGAAAGCTCGCCGCTTTCCAGCAGCAGGCGGACGGCTTCCTCACAGCAAAGTCCCAGTCCGCTTTCCTTGTAATCGCCGAACCACTCGTGAAAGCGCGGATGCTGGTCGCAGATTTCGCACAGCGCCTGCTCTCCGAGGTGAATGTAGATTTCGCACAGATTATCCTGATTTAAAAAGGGACAGCGGTCATCCTCTTTCAGCAGGAAATGGGCAGGGGATTCCCAGCAAATTTTTTGAGAAAGCTGCGGGGAAAACGGGTCGCCGTCGGTGATGCAGCTGCGGTAGTAGTCGGCGGTGTCGGGGTCGATGTCGATTTCCCAGCCGATGCAGCAGCTGTCCGAGCAGCGGGAAGCGATACACGCAAAGTTTGGATAGAAGTGGGGAATCAGCTGTTTCATAAAGGGGTACCTCCGAGGAGAAAATTTTGAAAGAGGGTCTTGGGTCGGTAAAAGAAAACAGAGTGGAGAAAAGCAGGTAAAAAGCAGATGGATTCGACAGGGTTTTACTCATTACTAACATTTTGAATGTGAGTTTAACCGGAGATTAACGAAAGCGCGAGAGCAGTTTTTACACGAAATCGGTAAAATAGGAGATGCACGAGCAAAGAAGAAAGAATCACGAAGGAGAGTGTACCATGCAAATCAAAAAGGTATTTTCGAAAATTTTGGCAGCTTCCCTGGCAAGCGCCCTGCTCATCAGCTGTGTTTCCGCAGCAGCTCCGCAGAAAACTCTTTCCGATGCAGTCAGCAACAAAGGAAAGGTTACCACAACCGCTTCGGCAACAACCGGCAAAAAACCCAAATATGTTTTCATGTTCATCGGAGACGGTATGAGCTACCCACAGTTTCAGGCAGCATCCGACTATCTGGGCGCAGTAGCCGATCAGGATAACGACGACATCCTCGATGGAAACAAGCCTCTGAACTTTATGAATTTCCCGGTAGCGGGTTCGGCAGTGACCTATGACTCCACCTCCTTCTGCCCGGACTCTGCCTCTACTGCGACCTCCCTTTCCACCGGACACAAGACCTATTCCGGCACCATCAACATGGATGAGACCATGACGGTGAAATATGAAACCATTGCAGAAAAGCTGCACGACAAGGGCTATGACATCGGTGTGGTCAGCTCGGTCAACCTGAACCATGCAACACCGGCAGCTTTTTATTGCCATCAGCCAAGCAGAAGCAACTACTATGCAATCGGAGAAGAGATGGTCGCTTCTGATTTTGATTACTTTGCAGGCGGCGCTCTGTTGGACCCACAGGGAAAAGAGGGTGACCAGGAGAGCATCTATGATAAAGCAGAAAAAGCCGGCTATAAAGTAGTAAAGACCCAGGCAGAGGCTGAAAAGGTATCGGCAAAGGATGAGAAGGTCGTCATCATTGGAGAAAAGCTGGCAGACAGCGATTCGATCTCCTATGAAAATGACAGAGCATCCGGCGAATGGGCACTTGCCGACTATGTATCCAAGGGAATCGAAGTCCTCAGCGACAACGACAAGGGTTTCTTTATGATGGTGGAAGGCGGTAAAATCGACTGGGCTTGCCATGCAAACGATGCAGGTTCCACCATCAACGACACCATCGCTCTGGCAGATGCCGTAGAAGAAGCAGTTGCGTTTGCAAAGAAACATCCAGACGATACCCTGATTCTGGTTACCGGCGACCACGAAACCGGCGGTCTGACCATCGGTTATGCAGGCACCGACTACGACACCTATCTGACCAACCTTTCCAACCAGAAAATCTCCTATGCAAAATTCGACAGCGATTATGTCAGCAAATATAAGGAAAATCAGACTCCTTTTGAAACCATGATGCAGGATGTAGAGAAACTGTTCGGCTTAAAGCTCAAGGGCAGCGCAGATGACAAGCTGGTGCTGACCGACTATGAGGCTGGACTGCTGAAAACAGCGTATGAGAAAACCCTGTCCGGTAAAAAGGCAGATTCCGACAACCAGAAGGAATATGTCCTGTACGGCAGCTATGAGCCGCTGTCGGTTACCATCACCCACCTGCTCAACAACAAATCCGGCATCAGCTTCAGCTCCTATGCGCACACCGGTCTGCCAGTAGCGGTATTTGCAAAGGGCGCAGGTCAGGAAAAATTTGGCGGCTTCTATGATAACACACAGGTTTATCACAAGCTTGCCGACCTGATGGGCATTGACAAATAAGAAATCCCACACTCCCAAAAGTTTTCTAAAAAAGCAAAAAAGCGGACGGGTATTCCCCGCCGCTTTTTTGCAGTAAAGGCTTTGACAGCTGCATCTGAATAGGAAAGGAACATCATATGAAAGCCGCTCTGAAAGCAATGTTCACAAAGGAAAAGATACAATATCACGCACCGGTATGGGTCTGCCTGCTGTTTATTACATGGCTGGCGATTTTGCCGACCGGTTACCAGGAAATTTACCGCGAGGCAGAACAGTGTGTTGCAAAGGTCATCCAAACCGATGAAAGCAAAATCATCGACACCGGACTGGTGCGCTCGGGAGAGCAGCGATGCCAGCTGGAAATCGTCAGTGGCAAATTTAAAGGCAAGACTGCCGAAGGGGTCAATATGCTCAACGGTTCGCTGGAACAGGACAAGCTGTTTCGCGAAGGAGATCGCGCGCAGGTGGTGGTCAGCTACAATGCGGACGAAATTTTGATGGTGACGATGATCGACCATGACCGTATCCCGATGGAGCTGGTGATGGGCGCCATTTTTATCCTTTTTCTGATTTTGTTTGCGGGAAGGACCGGGGTGCGCGCGGTGCTCAGCTTCTTTTTGACCGTTCTTGCCATCTGGAAGCTGTTGGTTCCGCTGTATCTGAAGGGGTATAATCCGATTTGGATCGGACTGGTCTTTACCTTATTGCTGAGCGTGCTGATTATCGCGCTGGTCTATGGATTTGACCGCAGATGTATAAGCGCGGTATCGGGAACCTTTTTAGGAATTTTAGTTACCTGCCTGCTGGGTTCGCTGTTTACCGATTTGTTCCAAATCCATGGGGCGGTGATGTCTTCCTCGGAAAGCCTATTGTATGCCGGATACCAGGATTTGAACCTGACCCGCATTTTTATGGCATCCATTTTTATCGGAGCATCCGGCGCTTTGATGGATTTATCGGTAGACATCACCTCCGCAGTGCATGAGGTGGTTGAAAAGCGCCCGGACATTGGCTGGAAGGAAGCGGTGCGCTCCGGGATGAACGTGGGACGCTCGGCGATGGGAACGATGACGACCACCCTGCTGTTGGCTTATTCGGGGGGATACATTGCCCTGCTGATGGTCTTTATGGCACAGGGCACGCCGCTGGTCAACATTTTAAACTATAAGCACGTGGCGGCAGAGATGGTGCATACTGTCATCGGATCGTTTGGTTTGGTCACCGTGGCTCCCTTTACCGCACTGTGCGCCGGTGTGCTGTTGAGTCAAAAGAAAAAGGATTTAGAAGAAGGAAAGAAAAACTAGTCTTTGATCAAGATTAAGCTTTGATGTCGTATGGCCAGTCCATGATGCCGCCGAAGTCGTAGATGTGGGTATAGCCGAGCTTGGTCAGCAGGATGCACGCCTTTTTGCTGCGTCTGCCGCTTTGGCAGTAGACCAGAATGGTAGCATCCTTGTCGGGCAGACGTTCAGCGGTGGTTGCCGGGCGGATGGTGGACAGAGGAAAGAGAATGGCGTTGGCGATGTGACCCTTAGCATACTCGTCCGATTCGCGGACATCCAGAATGGTCAAAGGGGAAGAATGGTCCATCATCTCTTTTGCCTGCTGAGGAGAGAGATGGGTGAAGGAATCGCTGCCGCCGATTGGACAGGCGGTGATTCCGGTGGAGAGAAGCAGGGAAAGAAGGGCAAGTTTTTTCATCTTCATCATGTAAGTACTCCTTTATCGGTTGATTTTGAAAGAACAGAGATAAAACAAAACGCACCTCACTTACAGTGAGGTGCGTTTTTGGTACGCCCGATGCGATTCGAACGCACGACCTTCA
>FR880272.1 GCA_000435195.1 Clostridium sp. CAG:169
GTGCGGATAAACTCTATATGTTTAAGAACAATCCTGAGGAGTTTATTTCAAAGGTAATTAAACTAATCAAAGAACAGAAAGCTACAATGATCGTGGAACATATTTCTTATGACCAGATCGAGGGCGAGTATGACAGTACTATTTTTACAGCTGAAAAGAGTGCACAGACCTTTGATAAGGCATTCCGTGCGAACAAGGCAATTCAAGACTATGTGTTTACCGATGGTTCTGCTGAAAAGAGTATGGAGCGTCGTTTTGTAGAAGATTTGGATGCTGCACAAGAGGTTTGTGTCTACGCAAAACTTCCGAAAGGATTTCATATTCCTACTCCGGTAGGTAACTATTCTCCTGACTGGGCGATTGCTTTCTATGAAGGTATGGTAAAACACATCTTCTTCGTTGCTGAGACAAAGGGTACTATGGATAGCTTAAATCTCAGACCGATTGAGCAGGCAAAAATTTCATGTGCTAAAAAGCTGTTCAATGAAATGTCTACAAGCAAAGTGAAATATCATGATGTAGACAGCTACCAGAATCTGCTGAATGTGATGAAGTCATTGTAGATTTATTGGTAGATACCGTTTATAGCTGTTTGCGAAAAAAGTTATCATTTGCTTGAGGAAGAACGGAAAGTATATTAGATTAGGCGACCAATAGTGTAATTGGTCGCCTAATTTTATCACAGCATGAAGTTGTTTACTCAGCAAAAATCAGCTCTGTAGGTTTGTCAAACATATTGGACAGT
>FR880273.1 GCA_000435195.1 Clostridium sp. CAG:169
CTGTACAGCAGCGGGGTGACTTTTTTAATCCAGTTGAGTTTATTGGTCTGTTCCATTTGTTTTTCCTCCGTATCGTTCTATTTCCATTGTATTCTTTTTGACAATAATGTCAATCTGTACAACAGCCGGTGTGGGACAAAGGAGGAAAAGTGGTGTATATTGACAAAAAACTATCAAAGAAATTTTGTAAAAAGGGATTGACAGTTGCCCTGTGCTGTGATAGAATCAAATCAAGTTCATAAACAAACCGTTGAAGCGGAGATAACGGCGATGATGCCTGTACAGAGAACCCGTGTTGCTGAGAGTCGGGGGAGAAACAAGTCGTCAAATGGACCGCTGAGGGCGCAGTCAAATGAAAGGGAAGGTCCCATTCAAAGTATTCTGCGACGTGTCAGGCATACGTTAGTTGTCGGGGATATGTTGGTATCCTGTAAAAGCGCACCGGCTGTACAGCAGGTGAATCAAGGTGGCACCACGGATAAAGAATTTTATTCGCCCTTGACAGAACAAGAGGATTCTGTCAAGGGCGCTTTTGTTGTTTCCCAACATCACAAAGAGCTGTTGACAGACGCTAAGGCAAAGCAGGGAGGAAAACCGAATGTTGCAGACCAAACGATGGCGTCAGGAAAGATGGATTGATGAAAAACCGAAAACCAACCAAATGAAGATGCTTTTTATGATGGAGGAAGAAAGATGAAATTAAACAACGTTGATTTTGATACCTACTTTAAAAACTACCCAACCAACGACGGCTATTTTGGAAAATACGGCGGAGCTTACATCCCGGAGGAGCTTAAAGCAGCGATGGTTGAAATCCGCGATGCCTACCAGACCATCTGCAAGTCTGCAAAATTTATCGCCGAGCTGCGCCGCATCCGCAAGGACTTTCAGGGCAGACCGACACCGGTTTCCCATCTGGACCGTCTGTCCCAGAGCCTGGGCAACGGCGTTCAGCTGTATGTCAAGCGTGAGGACCTCAACCACACCGGTGCGCACAAGCTCAACCACTGCATGGGTGAGGCGCTGCTGGCAAAATATATGGGTAAGAAAAAGGTGATTGCCGAAACCGGCGCCGGACAGCACGGAGTTGCACTTGCTACCGCTGCCGCCTACTTCGGACTGGAGTGCGACATCTACATGGGCTCGGTGGACATCAAAAAGCAGGCGCCCAACGTTGCCCGCATGAAGATTCTGGGCGCGCGGGTCATCGAGGTGACCGATGGTCTTGCCACCTTGAAGGAAGCGGTGGACGCAGCCTTTGCCGCATACAGCCGCGAGTACAAGGACGCCATCTACTGCATCGGCTCGGTGGTGGGTCCGCATCCTTTCCCGATGATGGTGCGCGATTTCCAGAGCGTAGTGGGCATCGAAGCCAGAGAGCAGTTTTTGCAGATGACCGGTGAACTGCCGGATGCGGTGGTTGCCTGTGTGGGCGGCGGCTCGAACGCCATGGGAATCTTCTCGGGCTTCTTAAATGACCCGGTGGAAATCTACGGCGTGGAGCCGCTGGGCAGAGGAACCGACTTGGGTGACCACGCAGCCAGCTTGCAGTACGGCAGCGAAGGAGTCATGCACGGCTTCAACAGCATCATGCTCAAGGATGAAAACGGTCAGCCGGCTCCGGTCTACTCGGTCGCAAGCGGTCTGGACTACCCATCCAGCGGACCGGAACACGCCTTCTTGCACGATTTGGGCAGGGTGAAATACGATGTCATCGGCGACGACGACACCATCGACGCCTTCTTCAAGCTGTCGCGCATGGAGGGAATCATCCCGGCAATCGAAAGCTCGCACGCGGTTGCCTACGCCTTAAAGCTTGCCGAGAAGATGGGCAAAGGCTCCATCCTCATCAACCTCTCCGGCAGAGGTGACAAGGATATGGACTATGTGATTGAAAAGTACGGCATCCGCTAACAGAAGGATTTGCCGGAATCGATAAAAAAAGGAAGATACCACCGATTTGCAGTGGTATCTTCCTTTTTAATAGGGGTTACTGAGAGGATTTGTCCTTTTTCGATTTTTTGGATTGCTTGGACTGACGGTACTGGTGGAAATCGCGGAAGCCCAGTCCGGTGATTTCGCTGGCGTCATCCACCACGATGAAGGCATCCGGGTCGATCTCGTGGATGATGTCGTAGGTCTTGTGGACCTCCTGCCTGCCAACGGCACAGAAGAGGACGGTGCCTTCGTTGCCGCTGTATGCGCCGCGGGATTTCAGCTCGGTGACGCCGCGCTCCAAATCATCCATGATGCGCCGGGCAATCTCATTGTTCTTAGGGGAGATAATAAACATCATCTTGCCGGTGCCGCTGTCGGAGCCGTAGATGACCGCGTCAATGACCTTTGAGGTGATATAGATGACCAGAATCGCGTACAGCGGGCTTTCATAGTCGTGGTAAACCACAGCGGAAACCAGTACGATGATCAGGTCGATTGCCATGATAAATTTTCCAAGGGAAAAGCCATGGATGTGCAGGGTCAGCAGGTTGGCAGCCAGCTCGGTGCCGCCGGTGGTGCCGCCGCGCGTCAGGATGAGGGCAAGTCCCAGTCCCGCCAGACAGCCGCCAAAGACGATGGTGATCAGCGGGTCGCCCTGATACTGCGGCAGATAGGGGACCATAATGTCGATCATAGCAGAGGAAAGCAGGGTGGCAATGATGGTTTTAATGATAATCTGGTAGCCCATTTCAATGTACGCCCAAATGAGCAGCGGGACGTTCATCAGCATATTGGCAGTACCAATCGGGATGCCGAACAGATGGTTGAGCATCGTTGCCACACCGGTCAGACCGCCTGCGGCAATCTGGTTGGGTGCGGTGAAGGTGTCGATGGATACGGCAAACAAAAAGCTGCCTGCGATGAAGAACAGCGCATCCAGGACAAGGTCTTTGGCTTTTTTCTTGGCGAGCATAAAAGAGATACCCCCTATATGATATTGTTGAATAATATCAGTATAACGCAAAAGATAGAAAATTTCAATCGCCTGTCTGGGCATACCTTCTTAAAAGAAGGAAAGAGGGGTAAAAAAACTGTAAAATTATCCAGAAAACAAGCCGACTGAAGGGGATTCAGCCGGCTTGTCAGAAAGGTTATGCAACAAATACTGCAAGAAAAATTATTTGGAAAGTTTGCTCAAGGTAAAACCTCTGCCCTTGACCTCATTGACCTCGTTGGCAATGACAAACGCCTGCGGGTCGATTTGCAGAATCAGCTCATTAAGGTCACCCAGCTGGCGGTTGGAGATGACGCTGAGCACCACCTTTTGCTCCTGCTTTTCCAGACCGCTGGTGGCGTGGATGAGGGTGGAGCCGCGGTCAATCTTCTGGTGGATTGCCTGGTTGATGCGCTCGTATTCGGGACTGATGACCATGACCTGTGTCTGCTTTTGTCCCATAATCAGCACCTTGTCGATGACGATGCTGGTCAGCATGACCACCAGAATGCCGTAGAGCACCTGCTCGG
>FR880274.1:0-1470 GCA_000435195.1 Clostridium sp. CAG:169
GAGGGGTGCTGCTTGCGTTTTTCTTTGCCGTACAAATCCGGGATATAGACATCCACAATCTTTTCCTTTCCGCAGATGTTTCGGATAAACCCTCGAATCTGAAAGCCTGCCGCATCCGAGTCGGTCAGCACCGCCAAACCCTGTTTGTTTGCCAGGGTGCGCAGCATCGCCTGCATTTCCTTGTCCTTGTAGATGCGAAAGCCGCCGGTGCAGACGATGACCCCGTCGATCATGCCGCTCAGCTTGATTTTATCATATTTTCCTTCTACCACGATGGCTCGGTCGGTATGTATCATGCTCTTCGTTCCTTTTTCTTTTTATCGCAATCATTTATCTTCGGATGCCAGCACAAACAGTTGGGTCACCGCCTGCTCAAGCAGGATGGTGGGGTCCGCGCGGCTGCTTTTCATCCGATGGTCGGTCTGTGCCAGGCAGATGACCGACCGTTCCAGCACCCGCAGGGAGTAGCGCGAACAATCCCGCAGGCTGTTGCGCACCACAAAATCCCTGCCCTTGTAGGAAAAATTTTGTTTGATGGCTTCTTCGCCCTGACCCACCTCGCGGGCAGTCTTTGCAATGTATAAATCCAGATAGGCGCCCGACAGCGCTGCCAAAATGGCAGTCGGCTGATAGCGCAGATACAGCAGGTCCTCCACAATGCGCATCGCCTTTTCAAAGCGGTCCGCCAGGATGGCGCGCGCCAGGTCATACACCGAGGCGTTGACCGTCTTGCAGGTGACCGTTTCAATCATCTGTTCGGTCAGTTCCACCGGTGTCTGCGGAGTGGCATTCCACTCTCCCTGCAGATAGGCAGCCAGCTTTTCCAGCTCGCCCGAAAGGGTGAGCATATTTTTTTCACACCGCTCGATGAGCAAATCACAGCAGGCTTTGGATACGGTGCAGCCCTTCGGCTCCAGACGGGAGCGGATAAAGCGGCTTAAATCGGAGCTGTCCCGTTTTTTCAGCTCGATGACAGCGCCCGCCTTGTCGCACAGCGCCACCAGTTTTTTGGCAGAGGCGCTCTTTTTGGGCAGAAAATCCTCCTTGTCCACCACCAGCAAAAGGACGGTGGTTTCCGGCGGGTCCTCCAGCAGCTCGGTCACCTTTGCCTTGTCCTGGGCATTGAGCGCCTCAAAGTCGAACTTTTCCACCACCACGCACCGCTGCTGCGCCATCATCGGCAGCGCCTCGCAGGATTCGATGAGGTCGTCCACCTCCATCTGTCCTGCATCAAAGCGATGGAGGTTAAATTCCTCCAATCCCTGCGGCGCTGCCAGCTTGACCAGCTTTTTTAAGTACATCTCCTTGAGATATTTTTCTTCTCCATACAGCAGGTAGACCCTGTAAAGATGTCCCAGCTTGATATTCTGCATCAGCTGGCTCTCCTCTTTAAAAATCATGCAGACCCCTGCCCTTTCTTTTCCAAATCTTACAGCTTGACCCGCAGCGCAGGCTGCTGCTCCAGCGTCC
>FR880274.1:1497-1719 GCA_000435195.1 Clostridium sp. CAG:169
GCTCCAGCGTCCACACCAGGGTCATTCCCTGTTTGTCCCGCAGCTGCCAGCCGTCGCTGTCCAAAACAGCATCCCAGCCGTTTGGGTCCTGCTCTATTATACCATAACTCCTGCCGGTTTTTAACAATTTTTTGTCGCCTGCGTGCAGCTGCACGCCGTTTCGGTCAAATTGCAGCTGCACATCGCCCAACAGTTGTGCGCCTACCCCTTGCCCTGAGGGAA
>FR880275.1 GCA_000435195.1 Clostridium sp. CAG:169
CTTCGATTGGAATGGTCACGCTGGTCGCAGTTTCATTGACCTGCTGATTTCCTGCCTTCAAGGTCGGCTGCTGTTTGGCAGCTGCTACAACAACATCTGCGCTTGCCTGGTTTCCTACCTTGTCGGTGGCAACGATGGTGTGTTTGCCTGGCTGTACGTTTTCCACACGACCACTGTATACCAAGCCCTGGCTGGTTGTTGTTAGATTCATTTTGACTTCCGTTCCGTCAAATTTGGCGGTTACCGAGTTGAGGTCGGTGACGGTAAATTCGACCACGCCGTTCTGGTTTTGGGTGATGGCGATGACCGGTTTTTCGCTGTCGATGCCCTTGACCTCGACTGTTTGTGTTGCACGCGCCTTCTCGGTTGTACCCTCCAAAATGACTGCGGTGATGGTGTAGGTACCGTTTTTGTCCACCTCAAAGTGATAGATGTTGCTCTCTTCCAGCAGGTTGACCGGCTGCTGTTTGCCTGTCGGCGAGATGCTCACCTGCAATTTCTGTGTGCCGGTCAAATTGGCATCCACCTGCACCTTAATGTCCTTGCTCTGGGCAAGGGTGTCGTCCGGCTTTGTGATGGTAATGACCGGATTTTCCACTGTCGAAGGAGGGGTCGGAGTGGTTGTGCTGATCATCACCTGCTCCGATTTGCTTCCATTGCCTGCCTTATCCACAGCGGTGATGGTGTAGTTGACATTTTCCTTTGCAATAAAGGAGTAGGTGCCGTTTCCGTTTTGCTCAACTGTTTCTCCATTGATTTGCACTCCGGCAGTTGTATTGTCCGCCGGAACCACAAAGATGTTGCCGATTCCCGAAACCGTATCGTTTGCCTGGAAGGTAACGGTCGTTCCCTGTGTTGTGATGGCTCCCAGGGTTGGCGCGCTCTTATCCACACGAACAGCCAGCGGCATCTCTGCTTTGTTGCCCGCTGCATCACGTGCGGTGATTTCATAGCCGACTGCGCCTTCTTTATTGGCAACAAACTGGTAAATGTCGGTGCCGCTAATGTGTTCTACGCTGAGTCCCTTTTCTGTACCCTGTACCTTTACCTGTACGCTCTGCACGCCGACGTTGTCAGTGATGGTCAGGCGAACCAGCTTATCTTCTTTGTACCATGCCGTACCATTGATGCTGTCTTCTTTTGCCATTTCGATGACTGGCGGCTCTGTATCGGTCTGGGTGCTGCCGTTGAGATCTACCTTATATTGGTTGTTGACATTGCCTGCGTTGTCGGTGACCAGGATGGTGTAGCTGCCCTTTTTGTCTGCTACGAAACGGTATTTTCCGTCGCTGCTGGTTGCCAATGTGGTGGTGATGTTATTGCCGCTCACCGCTACCGACTTGACACCGGAAAGAGCATCTGCCACCTGGAAGGTCAATGTATTGTTGTTTGCATCGATTGCTTCGACTGTCGGCATGGTTTTGTCGATGCGCACAGTGTAGATACCGGTCGCCTCGCTGGTGCCCGCGCTGCCGTCGGTAAAGAAGTAATAGTCTCTCTGACCTTCATTTTTTACGGTCAGTGTTCCGTCGGTCAGCTGCTGGCGATTTCCCCACGAAGCCGGTTTTTCATTTGGCATCTTTGCCGGACGGTCATAGGAATAAACCTTTCTGCCGCTGCCGTAGCCGGTCAGGGTAAAGGTCACATTCTGATTGGTCCAGCTGCCGTTTGGATAGCCCTGGCTGCCTGCGTTGACATAGACGGTCGGAGCAGAGATGCTGCTGCCGTATACATCCACCCAAAAGCTGACCTTGGTATCATAATATCCTCTGCGGGAGCCGGTCACCGTCACTTTGGCGGTTCCTGCACCCACTGCCTCCAGAACGATGGTGTCGTCCCGGCGGGAGCTTACCTTGACCACGCTGCTGTTGGAGGTGGAAACATCAATCGCACTGGCATCGGTGCGCACGTTGATGATTCGTTCGCTGCCTCTGCTGAGAACCTGGTCGTCGATGCTGCGGATGTACACGGTATCCCGGTCGCTTCCGCCTTCACTTCCGCCGCCGCTGCTGCTGTTTCTATAAACAGTCACCTGGAAGGTAGTGCTCTTGGAGGTATAGCCCGAGCGGGACGCGGTCACCTTGACGGTGGTGGTGCCGGCTTTGATGGCGCGAACCTTCAGCTGGAAGCCGTCTGCGGTCACCTGTGCTACGTTGCTGTTGGAGTTGGACAGCTTGATGCGGCTGGCGTTGGTGTTGACGCTGATGTAGCGCACACTGCCTTCCTCCATTTTCTTGTCCGAGATGCCCGACAGCTGCAATTTGCTGCCGGAGGTATCCTTGACCACAATCTCAAAGGAAACGGTCCTGCTGGTGTAACCCGAGCGGGAGGAGGTCACTTTGATGGTCGCTCTGCCCGGTTTTACGCCGGTCATGGTGATGTGGCTCTTGGAATTGGAATAGGTCACCTTTGCCACGCTGGCGTTGCTGGTCGTAACCTTCAGCGAGCTGCCGTTGTGGTCGATGCCCACAATCTTCTTTTCCCCGATGTCCAGATACTGGTTGGAGATGCTGTGCAACGTCACCTTTTTGTCGGTGCTGCTAGAGCCGGAACCGGAGCCGGAATTGGAACGTCTGCTTGGCGCTGCGCATCCTCTGGCAGTTTCTACATACAGCGGTCTTGCATCGTAGTAGACCCCGTCGCTGTTGCAGTACAGACGGTTGATCTGTCCATAGCCGTACAGCTCGGTAGGCGCATTGGTGTAAGCATAGTTGATGATGGTATCGTCGTCATACACCACCTCACAGGCGGTAACGGTTTTGAGCTTGTTGAGCTTGAGGTTGCGCAGGGTCAGGGTGGTTCCCTTCGGCGCGTTGATTGTCACATTGGTAAAGCCGCGGCTGCCGCTGTACAGTCCGCCTTCCTCCAGGATGGCGCTGCTTTTGATGCTGACGGAGGACAGCTCGGTGTCGCGAGAAGCAAACACCCTCGCGGTCTCCTGGCTGTCTACCACCAAAGAAGCTGCATTGACGTCGTACAATTTGACCCAATCGGAGCCGCCGTTGATGTACAGCGTTCCTTTGATGTCCACATTTTTTAAGGTAACGGTATCCGAAGGCACGTTGATGAACACATCTCCGGTAAAGGTCTTGTTGGAGATTGTCACCGCACCGATGTCGATATATCCGTTTTTATAGATGGTCGATTCGCTGTAGCTGCCCTTCTTTTTAAAGCGGGCGTTCGGATAGCTGGTTCCCTTTTTCGGAACCGGCGCCTGCTGGGTAGGCTGTGCCAGCGCAGTTGCCTGCTGTTTTTCCACCGGCTCGGTTCCTACCGGCTGGTAAACTACCGTAGGCTTCTGCTCTTTTTTTATTGTGCGGTCGGGAGTCAGTGCCGAGGTGGTCACTGTATGGGTCGTCTG
>FR880276.1 GCA_000435195.1 Clostridium sp. CAG:169
GGCATCAGCACCAGGTCAAATTCCAGCCCATTCTTTAAAAAGACATACAAAAACAATCCCTGCTCCAGGTCGACCTGCCGGATATACAGCGCATCGCTGAACAGCTTGTCCATCCGCGCGCGCAGTACCGGCACCTGCTGCGAGGTGAAGGTCGAAAAAATCAGGTCGATGTCAGAATACTCGTCCAGAAAGCCCTCCACACCCGAGCCGACCTGTACAATGCCCTCCACCTCGGGATAGGTGGAAACCACCGTTGCCGCCTGAATCAACAGCTTGGCTCGCTCTTTTTCGGTATACATTACATCACTCACCCCATGATTTTACTTTGAATACGAATATCCCGCCCTAAAAATTCAAAATGCATATAGCCGCCAAACAAACGCGAGGTCAGGCGATCGGTGTACCGCTTGCTGATCTCCTGAAAGGAAAGGTTGGTGCTGATGATGGTCGGTCTGCCCTCCAGCAGGCGGGTATTGATGATATTATACAGCATCGCTGTGACGAATTGGCTCAAAAATTCTGTGCCCAGGTCGTCCAGAATCAACAGGTCACATTCCAGCACCAGCGAGAGGTAGCTCTGCGGTTGGTCCTCTGTGTTGTTGAAGCTGAATTTTTCCTTTTCCAGCTTTGCCAGCAGGTTTTGCGCCGAACCGTAGATGACCCCGTAGCCCTTGTTGATGACCTGTCCTGCAATGGCAAGCGAAAGATGGGTCTTGCCAAGACCGGTATTGCCTAAAAACAGCAGGCTGGGCGAGGACTGCGCTTTGCTAAAGCTGTGGCGCTCCACAAAAAAGTCGCGTGCATAATCGGAGCAGAAATTTTTGACCTGCGCCATCCGCTGTCTGGGGACCAC
>FR880277.1 GCA_000435195.1 Clostridium sp. CAG:169
GATTTCGCCAATGCCGGGAACCAGCAGGTCCGCAGCCGCTACCGTCTTACCATCGTCGTTCAGGCGCATATAGAAGGCTTTGATTTCCTTTGGATAGTCGGTGACAAAGACCGGCTTCTTGAATACCTTCTCGGTCAGGTAACGCTCATGCTCGGTCTGAAGGTCGCAACCCCAGAAGACCGGATATTCAAATTCGTCCTTGTGTTCCTCCAGCAGCTTGACCGCCTCGGTGTATGGCAGACGGACAAAGTCGGAGCTGACGATATGGTGCAGTCTTTCCAGCAGCTCCTTGTCATAGAACTGGTTGAAGAATGCCATCTCGTTCGGACAGTTTTCCATCACATAGGACAGCACATATTTCATCATGTCTTCTGCAAGGTCCATCATATCGCTCAGGTCTGCAAAGGCGATCTCCGGCTCCATCATCCAGAATTCTGCTGCGTGGCGGGTGGTATTGGACTTTTCTGCACGGAAGGTTGGACCGAAGGTGTAGATGTTGGAGAATGCCATTGCCATGCACTCGCCCTCCAGCTGACCGGAAACGGTCAGGCTGGTCGGTTTGCCGAAGAAGTCCTGGCTGTAATCCACCTTGCCGTCCTCGGTGCGCGGCGGGTTGTCCATATCCAATGTGGTGATGTGGAACATCTCTCCTGCACCCTCGCAGTCGCTGCCGGTGATGATTGGGGTGTGTACATAAACAAAGCCACGTTCGTTAAAGAATTTGTGGATTGCAAATGCTGCAACCGAACGCACGCGGAAAACTGCGCTGAAGGTGTTGGTGCGCGGACGCAGGTGTGCGATGGTACGCAAAAATTCCACCGAATGACGTTTTTTCTGAAGCGGATAATCCGGGGTGGACAGTCCTTCGACCACAATCTCATTTGCGTGGATCTCATACGGCTGTTTTGCTTCCGGGGTCATAATGAGCGTACCCTTTACAACAATGGAAGCACCAACGTTGAGTTTACCGATCTCATTAAAATTATCCACCTTATTGCTTTCAAATACGATCTGTACATTCTGGAAGGAAGTACCATCGTTCAGTTCAATAAAGCCCAGGTTTTTGGATGTACGGATGGTTCTGACCCATCCGGCCACAGTCAGCTGCTGGTCTGCATATTCCTGCGCGCCGGCTGCGAGCTTTCTCAGTTCTACTCTTTGCATCGTTTTTACCTCCATAATCTATTCTATCTCTGTGCGGCGCTGTACACTTTGTAAAACGGGCACAGAAGATATTTGCTGTGATTGTATGCAGCCGCCGGTATAAATCCAACCGGTGACGGCAATATAAACCATTATAATACTTTTTGGCAGGATAATCAATCCAAAGCCCTTTGCTTTCGATAAAAATTTTATCAAAGCAGCCCTGTGCGTTTGCCACACCGTTGTCTTTCCCGGGGAAATATGCTAAAATAAAGGCAGTGTAACGCCAGAAAACCAGAAAGGATGTAATCTCATTGAAATGTAATATAAAAAAGGACGTCACCTCCAAAGCGCTGTACCAGTCGGATTTGGACTGCATCAGCGAAGGACTCGACCTGCTCGAACAGGACATCAACCAGTTTTTAGAGCGCAAAAACTTTAAGGAAATCAGCCAGGAAAATGCCCTGCAAAACCTCGAGCACATCCGCTCGGTCCGCGAACAGCTCGAGCACAACCGCCAGTCGCTGAGCTTAAATGAGCTGAAGGTCATCTACATCGGACTCAACTTCCTGCGTGACGACCTGAATGCTCCGGCTCAAGAGCGCAGCGAAAAAAACCGCGAGCTGACCGACCGCCAGATTTTGAGCAAAAAACAGGATGTCCGCGCTGCCAACCAGAAAATCACCGCAACCTTCACCCGCATGGGTGTAGACATTCAGGCTACCCTGCGTGGATTCTAATCAGTTTTTCTTCCCGGGGGATTGTGTCTTTTATCAAAAAAGAGTATAATGGGGAACAGAACGTATACCGCAAACTGATTTGCGGTTTCGCTTTTGACGTTAAGGAAAGGAATGTATGAACATGAAAGCAACTGATATTGTAAACAAAGTAGAATTGGACGTTACCTATGACAGCCTGATCGAACTGATGAGAGCCGGTCGTCAGGTAGATTTTGTTCTGCCTGCACCGGAAACCGACGGAGACGGCTACCTGACCTGGGACACCGAGTACTGGACCACCGTTGACAACAAACGTTTCATCCGTACCTACTCGCTCAACGGTCGTGTACTGCGTGACTCTACCACCCACAACATCTACGACCTGCAGAACGATTTTAAACCGGAAAAAGCAGCACAGATTCGCATCAGCTAATCACTCTGTCTTTTTTCGACCAACCGACAGGAACAGCTACAAAAGCTGTTCCTGTTTTTTGTCCTTTAAAGATTTATTTACAAAAACCCCACCTATTATTTAAAACCCAGTTATACCCAATACACATTTACCGCTTATACTGTAATCACAGTCAAAGGAAAGGAGTGGAGCAAAGCAGCAGGATAAAATCGGAACAAAATTCCTTATTATTTTATCATATTCTTTTTCTTCGTCGGTTCTTTTTCTGAAAATAGAACAACTGTTAGCCTGCTATGTGGACGGAATACCGACATAGCGGGCGGGGCAGACCAACTATTCTTCTCCTGCTTACAGGAGGTTTATAAAAGCCATCGAGCTTGATAGATTTTTTCGCTTACCTCTTTACCATGGTATATCATGGGTATTGTTTTCTTCATATTTACTCTCCTAAATAAAAATCCGCACCCAAAAAGGTGCGGATTTTTATTTTTCTCTTTCCTCCTCTTACACCGGATTCCCTTTCGTCTGCTCGAAACACTTTTCCTGTTTTTGGCATAGAGTGTTAGTGCCGCGGGAATATTCTCCTGCGGCGCTCCTGTCACCTTACGGTGTGAGCATCTTTTTTAAATGAGGTGGAATTCTATGGCATACTATGACCAAGGCTGCTGCAATCCATGCCCTCCCTGTTGTAATCCGTGCAGCTGTCCTCCTTCCTGTGGCAATCCGTGCAGCTGCGGCTGCCAGGGCAGTTCAGCTCCCAATCAGCCGTCCTACATCTGCGCCAACGGCTACATGAACGATTATGCACGATGTGCATTGGCACGCTACGACCAGCTTTCCTATGATTTGGATTCACTTCCTGTTCTGCCCTGCAACCCTTCCTGCTATCCTTGCGGCTCCTGCTGCGGCTGCCCTTGCCCATGTCCTCCGGCTGCTCCGGCACCTAACCCAAATCCCTGCCCAAATGCTCCCAGCTATTTGAACGCGGTCAATGACCCCGAGCAGACGGTAGCCAGCGGCTCTCCTGTGCTGTTTGCTACCGACCGGGTTTCCAGCGGCAACTGCATCCAGCATACTGCCGGAACCTCCAACTTTACCCTCAACTGTCCCGGTGTCTACCTGGTCGAATATAATGCCAACGCATCGGTAGCAGGCGGCACCAACGTTGCTGTTTCCCTTTCTCTGCTCTCCGGCGGTGTAATTGTTCCGGGTACTCAATCGGCAGAAACAGCTGATGCAACCAACCAAACTGCTTCCCTGAGCGCATCGACCATCATTACGGTTCCCTGCGGTACCACCGGCAGCATTGCACTGTCCAACACCTCCGCAGGCAGTGTCAATCTCACCAATGCCAACATCCGCATTGTGCGTGTACTTTAATTTCTCTTTCCCTTCGGCGTCCTCCTCTTTTGGGAGGGCGCCTTTTTTTGTTTGCCTCGCTCTGCCTTTGGGATTGCATTCCGTTCGCTGCAAGGCTATAATAAAGACAGCATTCCCAAAGACCTTATCAAACGAGGAGGAGAAGTACAATGACTACAAATGAAAAGATTGCCCGCATCCGTCAGCTGATGGCGCGCGATCAGGTACAGGCTGTCATCATCCCAAGCGGCGACCCGCACATGAGCGAATATTTTTCCGAGCATTGGAAGACCCGCCGCTTTGTTTCCGGCTTCACCGGCTCGGTCGGGACCTATGTCATCACCGAAAATGCCAGCGGACTTTGGGTGGATGGTCGATACTATGTGCAGGCAGAAAAACAGATTGCCGACAGCGAAGCGGTGCTGTTCCGCGCCTCTGAACCGGACTGCCCGACCTTCAGCCAGTATTTGTTGGACAACCTGGCTCCCAACAGTGTTGTCGGACTCAACGGCAAGTTGTTCTCGCTGAGCATGATGGAACAGATGCAGCAGCTGTTCGCTCAAAAAGGAATCACCCTGAACATCCAAGCCGACTACGGCAACGACATCTGGGAAGACCGCCCGGCGGAGGAGTACACCCCTGCCTACTACTTCGATGAAAAATACTGCGGTAAATCGGCAGCACAGAAGCTCTCCGAGGTCCGCGACGCGCTTGCTAAACAGGGTTGTGATGCTCTGGTCGTCGGCAGACTGGACAACAGCAACTGGCTCTTTAACGTCCGTGCCAACGACATCCCCAACAGTCCGATTGCCATTTCTTACGGCTTTGTATCCGGCGACCAGGCGGTTCTGTTCACTGCCCTCTCCCGTGTATCGGCGCAGGCTGCCGAACAGCTTGCCAAAAATGGTGTCACCCTGCGGGAATATGAGGACATCTATCCCTTCCTGTCCTCCTTGCAGACCGATGCCCACGTGCTGTGCGACCCGGACGAGGTAAATTATCTGCTGTACAACCAGATGCAGAATAACAGCCATCTGACCCTTGTCAAAGGGGTAGACCCTATCCCGATGATGAAAGCGGTCAAAAATGAAACCGAGATTGCCAACACTCGCCTTGCCTACCTCAAGGACGGCTGTGCCGAAGCAGAATTCTACGGCTGGCTGTTTGAGGCGCTGGAAAAAGGCGAAACGGTAACCGAATGGAAATGTTCGCAGAAGATTGCCGAATTCCGTGCCCAGCAAAAGCATTATGTCAGCGAAAGCTTCACCGCTATCATCGCCTACCGCGAAAATGCCGCGATGATGCACTACGCTCCTCTACCGCAGGCGTGCAGCACCATCGAGCGGGAAAATATGCTGCTTAACGACAGCGGCGGTCAGTACCTGGAAGGCACCACCGACACCACCCGCACCTTTGCTGTCGGTCCTATCACCGATGAGGAGCGCCGCGACTTCACCAACGCTCTCAAAGGTGTCATCGCTTTGAGCCGCCAGCGTTTCCTTGCCGGTTCCACCGGTTCCGACCTGGATACCATCTGCCGCGGTCAAATCTGGAAAGAGGGTCTAAACTACCGCTGCGGCACCGGTCACGGCGTTGGCTTCTTCCTCAATGTCCATGAGGCTCCACCGAACTTCCGCGACAGAACCGTCGCTTTGGAGGAAGGAATGTTCATCACCATCGAGCCGGGTGTCTACACCGAAGGCAGCCATGGTGTTCGTACCGAAAACGCTGTGGTGGTGGTCAAGGACATCCAGACCGAGTACGGTCAGTTCTACCGCTTTGATACCTTCACCCTGGTCCCAATCGACACCAGCTGTCTGGACCTGGAGCTGATGACCGACGACGAGCTGCAGTGGCTCAACGATTACCACCAAAAGGTATATCAGCAGGTTGCTCCTTTGGTCAGCGAACGCGCCAAAAACTGGCTGGAACAGAAAACACAGCCTGTCACCCGATAAATTTTTCCATCAAAAAAGGGTCCCCAGTGGGGACCCTTTTTGCTGCTCTTTTTTATGCCTGTGTGATAATCTGCTCAAACACATCCAGTGCATGGTCGATGTCCTGGCGGCTGGTATCGTTGGTGGTCACAAAGCGGAACTCTCCGTCCTCGATTCCATTGATCTTGATGCCCTGCTCGTACATCTTCTGCGGCAGCGTGTCGATGACCTGCTGCGGTGCATCCAGCTTAAAGAAAACCATGTTGATTTCCACCGCATCCAAATCCAGGCTGACTCCCGGCATCTTCTGCAAACGCTGTGCCATATAGCGGGCATTTTCGTGGTCCTCGCCCAGACGTTTGGTCATCACATCCAGCGCAACCAGACCGGCTGCCGCCAAAAATCCGCACTGGCGCATTCCGCCGCCAAGCATCTTGCGGTTTCTGCGGGCGCGATCGATGTACTCCTTGCTGCCGACCAGCATCGAGCCGACCGGAGCACACAATCCTTTGGACAGGCAGAACATCACCGAATCTGCACAAGCTGCAATCTCCTTGACATCCACACCCAAAGCGGTGGCTGCGTTGAAGATGCGCGCACCGTCCATGTGGACCGGTATGCCCTTCTGCTGTGCCATCCGGTAGACCTCTTGGAGGACGTTGAGCGGAACAACCTTTCCGGTTGCCAGCGGCTCCTCCACACAGATCAATCCGGTCGGTGGGAAGTGGATATTGCTGCTGTCGCGGACAGCGGCAGCCATTTGCTCTGCATCAAAAATCCCATTTTCAAAGTGCAGGGTGCGGATAAATGCCTGTGCCAGTACCGCTGCTCCACCTACCTCGTGCGCTACGATGTGTGCGGTGTCCGACAGGATGATCTCATCCCCACGCTTGGTGTGGGACATCACCGCTACTGCGTTGCCCATGGTACCGCTGGCAACAAATAGAGCTGCTTCTTTTCCCATCATCTCTGCTGCTTTCTTTTCCAGCTGATTGACGGTTGGGTCATCTCCATAAACGTCGTCCCCCACCTGTGCCTGATACATGGCCTCCCGCATCTGCTGGGTCGGCTGGGTCACGGTATCGCTGCGAAGGTCGATCCACTTGTTGTCACTCATCAAAATTCCTCCCTATTCTGCTGTCGCTCGGGCAGTTTCTGGTTAAATTATACTAATTTTTTCAAGATTATGCAAGGGAGTTTGTCTTTCTTTTTGGGTTTTTATGAAATTTCCTCCTGTTTTTATACCGCCACAGCTTCAAATACAGAATACTCTATTTTATCTTTTGCCTTTTGTGCGGTTTCGGCTGTTTTGCAACGGCAGCTTGACCGTAAATCGGATTTCTCCCTCCTGCCGCATCGAAGCCGTAATACTGCCATGGTGCTGCTCCACAATGCTTTTTGCAATCGCAAGTCCCAAGCCATAGCCGCCTTTTTCCCGATTTCGTGCTTTATCCAGTCGGTAGAATCGCTCAAACAAATGCACCAAATCCTGCTGCTGCATCGACGGTACACAGCTGTTGCTCACCATCAGGCTTGCCCAATCTCCGTCCTGTTCCAGGTAGACCAGAATTTTCCCCTTTGGTTCACAATATTTACAGGCGTTATCCATCAGGATACGCACCACTTCTCGCAGCCTGCCTTCATCCGCCTGCAACTGGATGTCCGGTGCAATCTCACTGTCCAGTGTCAGTCCCTGTTCAAACGCCACCGATTCAAACGGCAGCACCGTACTCCACACTACATCACTTAAATTGATTTGACTGTACACCAACTGCAAAGACGCATCGGTTCGGGCAAGATAAAGCATCTCGTCCACCAGCTTTTTCATATTGACTGCTTCCTCCTGTGTGTTGACCACCCATCGCTCCTGTTGACGGATGGTGTCCTGTGGATGAGAAAGCAAAATTCCGGTGTTTGCCAGGATGACAGTCAGCGGTGTTTTCAGCTCGTGAGAGGCATCCGCTACAAACTGCTTCTGCTGTGCCCAGCTGCGCTCCACCGGACGAACTACCCACGAGGACAGTAGCCAGCTGGCTAAAAACAAAACCATCAGCCCCGCACTTCCCAGCAGAAAAGCCGCTACCAGAAAATCCTGCATCGAGGCATACTCCTGGGTGCGTTCTACAAAAGCAATCCGCAGCTGACCATCCTGCTCCTTTGCCAGATAGCGCAGGTCCAGTCCGCTGAGCGTCCCGCTTTCCTTCTGCGTAGATTCCACTTCTTCTGCGGCTGCCTGCACCGCCTGTTCCACCGTTTGCCGGCTGAGGGTCAGATTCTCACTCTGATAGGACACCAGCCCGCCGTCGCTGTCTAACACTGCGCAGAAGGAAAAGCGCATCGGAAAATCCTTCCAGTCCCTGTGTGCGCCAAAATCCAGCTTAGGGGAAGGAGTATTTCCCTTCTCCATAAAATAACGCTCCAGTACCCGCTGGCTGTCCTGGACCTGTCGACGATAGGTAGAAACACCCAGCGCCGCAAAGACCACCAGCAGTACCGTTCCCACCAAAAGCATATTGACCAAAATAAATTGCTTGCGAAGCTGTTTTGTCATATTAAATCTGTTCCTCCAGATGATAGCCTACCTTGCGCACCGTTCCAATTCCCGCATGAGAGCCAAGATAAAAAAACTTTTTGCGCAAAAAGGAGATGTACGCCTCCACATTGTTGTCTTCTGCGTTGGAGTCGCTGCCCCAGACCTTGACCAGCAGTTCCTCCTTGGAAACAATGCCGTTTGGATTTGCCAGCAGCAACTTGAGCACTTCAAATTCCTTGAAACCCAGGCTGACCGATTTAGCTCCGCAGTGCAACGTGCGGGAAGAAAGTTTTAGGGTCAAATCTGCCCAGTGGATATCCTCGAGCAGCACATCCCCCTGCCGGCGGGAAAGGGCGCGAATTCTTGCCAGAAGCTCCTCCGGCGAAAACGGTTTGGTCATGTAATCGTCCGCTCCACAATCCAGTCCCAGCACCTTGTCTGTGACGTCATCCCTGGCAGTCAGCATCAGCACCGGTACCGACTGGTTGACTTCTCGCAGCTGGCGCACCACCTCAAACCCGTCCTTTTTAGGCAGCATCACGTCCAGCACCACGATGTCGTACTGTCCGCTGAGGGCATAGTCCAGACCGTCCTGCCCGTCATACACTATGTCCACCTGATACCGTTGTTCCTCCATAATTTGTCCGAGTGCCTGTGCCAGCCTTTTTTCATCCTCTACAATCAATACCCTCATCGCTGTATCCTCCCTACTCTTTTCTGTTCTTCTCCTCTTCTGCTTTAAACGGTGGCTTTAGGGCGTTATCCTCCACCATCACCGTCAGGTAGCTTTGCTGTAAACGGTAGCCCAGAGCCTGCGCCAATGCCGCCGACGCTGCATTGTCCGCATCCCAGTCGGGATAAAGTCCCCGATGCAGTCCCTCCAGAATCAGCGCAGCGGAAACGATTTTGGCATATCCGTGACCCTGATACTGCTCGTCGGTCTGCACCTGAATGGCAAAACCTCGACGGGAAGCAAGATAGCAGGATGCACCGCTGACCGGTTGCTCTCCTGCAAGCAGCAGCCAACCACCCGCTGTACTGTGGTACTCCTTAAAGCTTTGATACTGCGAAACAAAATCTCTCATCCATTCTTTTTCCCGACACCGTTCAAACCATCCTCTGTCTATCTTTTGCAGCCTCATCCCTTCAGGAAGGCAATTACACCATGCCCGCAGCTTTTCTTGATTTTGCAAAAGCCCGCTGCCGTCAAACCGGTAACGCAGGTATTCCTTTGTTTTCACAAAGCTTTCTTTTGCACAGCACAGCCAGTCCTGCTCTCCCATCAGCAGCAAGCCGTTTTTGACAGCTGCCTGCCTTAAAAAGGAAGGGGCTGCCTTGCCCTGCAAAAACAGAAAATCCCCCAGCAAAACTGCCGCACACTGCGGCTGCTCCAATCGGTCCACCCAAAAGATTCCCTGTTCCAAAGGGTTGTCAAAGCAGCAGTCGGTCATCTCCCAACGGGTTTGTTCTTTCCAAAACTGCTTTGCAAACTGCGGGTACTGCTGTGGTTTTAATCGAATCATCCGCTTTCCTCCCATCCTTTTTCTTTATCATACCACAGGAACAGTAGGCTTTCCAGATTTTCGCTTCTGTTTTTCTTATTCTACCCCAGAAAGCTTAAAAAAAGCTGAAATCCATTTTTCAGACTAATTTAAGGCTCTTGCGTTATCCTTTGGGTGTCGACAAAACACATGGACAGGAGCAATCTCAAATGATTCAAACAACCTTTCAACGATATGAAAAAAAATATCTGCTCACCCCTGCGCAGTATCAATGGATTTTCCAGCAATTGCAAAGCAGGATGCAGGTGGACGAATACGGAATGTACACCATTTGCAGTATTTATTTTGACACCGATGATTACCGTCTCATCCGCGCCTCGCTGGAAAAGCCGGTTTACAAGGAAAAGTTGCGGTTGCGCAGCTATGGCGCTCCCTCTCGCATGGAAGGCCCTGTATTCTTGGAACTGAAAAAGAAGTACAAGGGTGTCGTTTACAAACGAAGGGTGGATATGAGTTTAGGTGAATGCCGCGATTACTTCGATTACGGTCTGCGTCCCGAATCGGACGGACAGATTCTGCATGAAATCGACTGGTTTCAGCAGCTTTGGAAAACTTCACCGAAGGTATTTCTCCGTTATGACCGCATCGCCCTGTTTTCGCCCGAAGACCCGCAGCTGCGGGTGACCTTCGACCACAATCTTTGCTGGCGCGACACCCAACTTCAACTTTCCTGCGGCGACTGGGGACATCCTCTGCTGACCGGCAGTCAACGTGACCATATTCTGATGGAAATCAAGGTCCCTGGCTCAATGCCGCTTTGGATGTGCAGCATCCTCGACCACGCAGAAGCCTTTCCGACTTCCTTTTCCAAATACGGATACTGCTACCAAAACCATCTCTTTCCGCAAATGATGAAAAAGCTGACCTTCGGTGGTAAACTTTATGCTTGATCTTCTTTTCACCAGCGTCATCTCCGGCACCGTCAGCTGGCAGTCCATTCTCCTTTGTACCTTTTTCTCTCTCCTTTTGGGGACTGCCTCTGCCGGTGTTTATTGCTATAAAAACACCTACACCAAAAGCTTTGTTGTGACCCTTGCCCTGTTGCCTGCCATGGTCCAGATTGTCATCATGCTGGTCAATGGCAACCTCGGCGCCGGCGTTGCCGTCATGGGTGCCTTCAGCTTGGTGCGTTTCCGTTCCGTCCCGGGCAGTGCACGGGAAATTGGCAGCCCGTTCTTTGCCATGGCGCTCGGACTTGCAACCGGTATGGGATATATCGGATATGCGGTTCTGTTTTTACTGCTTGTGGGAGCTGCCACTCTGCTTTTGTACTGCACACCCTTTGCCCAGCCCAAGGCGACCGACCGCGAGCTGCGCATCACTATACCCGAATCGCTGGATTACGAAGGCATCTTCGATGACCTCTTTTCCAAATACACCGATCACAGTGAGCTAATCCGAGTCAGAACGACCAACATGGGGAGTCTGTACGAGCTGTGCTACCATGTTCGCCTGAAAGAATGTGGCATCAGCAAAGCATTTTTAGATGACATCCGCTGCCGCAACGGCAATCTGAATGTTGTCTGCGGACGGATTTCCCACAACAATGAACAACTTTAAATTATCAACAAAAGGAGGAAACTCTTTTGTACTCTAAATATTCTTTTCATCGGCGGTTGACCTTACGCCTGTTGTGCATCGCTCTGTGCGCTTGTATGGCACTGAATGGATGCTCCTCCACCTCTCTGCCGGACGACACCCTCAGCAGCGAACAGGAAGAAACGGAATCATCCGTTTCTTCCTCCGAGGATTCCGCCTATACTTACTCCGACTATGAACTGGACGACAGCTTTGATCGCCAATCCGCTGCTTCCATCACCCTGTCCGGCAGCACCGCGCAGTCGAACGGGAGTGGTGTAAGCATCAACAATGCAACGGTAACCATCTCCAAAGAAGGATGCTATCTCATCAGCGGAGAGCTGGAGGATGGGCAAATCATCGTCGATGCCGGTGACAGCGACAAGGTTCAGCTGGTTCTGGACAAGGCTTCTATCCACTGCTCCACCGGCAGCGCCATTCTGGTTCGCAATGCAGACAAGGTCAAGGTGACTCTTGCTGCGGACAGTGAAAATGAACTCTCTGACGGAACAGAATACCAAACCGATGATGACAACCCGGATGCTGCCCTGTTCAGCAAGGATGATCTGGTCATCAACGGCAGCGGTTCATTGACTGTACAAGGAAATTATAAACATGGGATTGCCGGAAATGACGATTTGGTCATCACCGGTGGCAGATTGACTGTCAACTCGCTCAGTCACGCCTTGCGTGGTAAAGATTCGGGCGCCATCCTTGACGGCACCTTTGTACTGACCAGCCAGAAGGATGGCATCCAGGCAAGCAACACCGAGGACAGCACCAAGGGCTGGGTACAGATCGACGGCGGCAATTTTACCATCCAGTCCTCCGGCGACGGTATCCAGGCAGAAACCAATCTGAGCATCTATGACGGCAGCTTTACCATCACCAGCGGAGGCGGTGCGGTAAACGGTGCAGACCACACCGAAAATAGAGGAGGCGGGTTTGGTCGACCCGGCGGTAATAGACCTGACTCTGCAAACGGTCAAACCTCTCCTGAAATGCCTTCTCAACCGGCTGAGGATGGTCAAACTCCTTCCGAGATGCCTTCTCAACCGGCTGAAGGCGAACAAAGCTCTTCTGGAAATGAATCGGACTATTCTGAATTGATCTTTGATCCCGATGATTTTGACGACACCTCTACTGCTGACAGCGACACCACTGTCAGCACCAAGGGCATAAAGGCAGGCAATGCACTGCTGATTCAACAAGGCACCTTTGTCATCGACTCTGCCGATGATGCCATTCATTCAAACTACTCTGTCACCATTGACGGCGGCTCCTTCCAGCTTTCCTCCGGCGATGATGGCATCCATGCAGAAGCATACTTAAACATCAACGGCGGAACTACCACGATTGCCGAAAGCTACGAGGGTTTGGAAGCTGCGCAGATCCATATCAGCGGCGGCACAACCCAGGTTTCCTCCAGCGATGACGGTCTGAATGCCACAGGAGGAAGTTCCTTCGAGCTGGTGGACGGTCTGCTCGTCTTAAAGGACATCTCTTCCTCCGACACCGAACAAACCTTTGGCGGACGCGGCGGTATGTTTGAAGTCGAGGACAACTGCGACATTACAATCAGCGGCGGCAACCTGACGGTGACCACCAGCAACGGCGACGGCATCGACAGCAACGGCAGCCTGAACGTCAGCGGCGGCACCGTGCTGGTTTTTGGCTCCTCCTCGGGTGGAGAAGGCGCCTTGGACTACACCGGTTCCTCCTCAATCAGCGGCGGCACATTGGTTGCTCTTGGCTCCTCCGGCATGGCACAGTCGATGGAACCGGATGACTCTCATGCCACTTTGATGGTCACCTGGGACGAGGTGCAGCCGGCAGGCACCCGCCTGACCCTGTGTACCCAGCAGGGAGAAATTCTTTGCTCCTTACAGTCCACCAATTCCTTCCAGACGGCAGTCATCGGCACCGATTCTCTCTCTGCCGGTCAGGAGGTATCCCTGTACACCGGCGGAACAGTCAACTCCGACAGCCAGCTGCTCACGATAGGCACCCTCTCTGACGGAGAGCTGCTGTGTGAGGTCACCTTAGCTGAGGGTGTGACCAACATCTCATCCGACGGCAGTCAGCGCTCCTCTCAGCCGGGCGGTTCCTTCGGCGGCGGTCAGCATCCGCAGGGCGACAGAAAACAGCGTCCGCAGCAGGAGCTGACCATCGGCTCTTCGGCGGAGAGCAACTCCTGATTTTACCGATTTCTTCTGCGGGTCAGCGATAAGCAGTTCATTCTCCTCACTCTCTGCTTGCGCTGTTTGAAAAGACCCGCTTTTTCAATCCTTTCTCTCAAAAGCAAAAGCTCCCGCTTTTAAAAAGCGGGAGCTTTTGCTTTTGCCGATTTTATTTTCACCTATTCTGTTTCATTCAAACGAACCATGTGGATGTGGTCCTCCCACACCCCATTGATTTTCAGATACTTCCGGCTGATTCCTTCCCGCACAAATCCGCACTTTTCAGCGACTCCCAGCGAAGGGAGATTGCGCGGCATGATGTTCGCCTCAATGCGATGCAGTCCCAGTTCCTCAAAGGCGATGCGCACACATTCCTGCACCGCCTCGCTCATCAGACCCTGCCGAAGATGGTCCTTATCCAGCTTATACCCCAGAAAGCAGGAGCAAAAGCTGCCCCAAACGATACCATTG
>FR880278.1 GCA_000435195.1 Clostridium sp. CAG:169
CTTTTTCATTGCCGTTGACGTCTACCCACTTCACACCTTGGCGAATCTTGAAGGTCCAGGTCAAACCGCCGTCCTCGGTTCCCCATTCTTCTGCAATACCGGGAACCAGCTTACCGTCTGTATCAACTTCGAGCAGACCGTCTACCAGGTTGGTCAGGTTCTCGCCGTCCTCTGCTCTCTGCGAGTACAGGATATTGAAGGTCTCCAGCTCACGGGTAATCAGCTTGGAGATAACCAGGTCACTGATCTCATCCCCCGATGCCGGAGCAGCAGCTTCTTCTTTCTTTTCCTCTTCCTTCTTTTCGCCACTCTGTTCAGTGGTACTGCCGGTATTTTCAGCAGGTTTTTCTTCGGTTGTTGTGCCACCGCCGCCACAGCCGCTCAGCACAAGAGCCGCTGTTAAAGCCAGAGCAAGCAATCTGGATGCTGTTTTTTTCATACTATTTACTTCCTCCTTTAGACCTTAAAGATTAGTCTGTAAAATATATAGCCAACTTCTTCCGATTTGCAGGAAGGAATTACTATTCATGCAAATAAATTTTTCTTGATGCATAAAAGAATAATCTTTTGTATCTTCATCCGATTTCCCAATTATCATGCCGGTGAAGATACAAAAACTGTTTGGAAATTGATTTCATTATATCAGAAAGGTCACTTGCTGTCAATATATACTAAAATCTTTATTATATTTAATATTTTTTGTGCATAAATATCTGTCAGACTTACTGAATCTCCTGTGATTATCACCAATTTATAGGCAGCTCATCTATACTACCTGCAAAAATATTTCCATTTTTTTGCTTGTCGTAGAATAAAATGAAGATAGGGCAAAATGGAACAAATAAAAAAATTTCCTCATCGCTCGATTTATTTTCGTATAAATTCTATTTTGCACGAATGAAAATACATCTGTTTGCAATATACTTCCTGCAATTATTTCAGTTTTTATGTTTTATATTGCAATCAAGCTCTTCCTTTTTCCCGGATACAAACAAACAGGCAGAAGAGATTCTCTTCTGCCTGTTTGTTTGTATTTTTATTGTCCTTTTGCGTTCCTTAGCTTGCTGCATACTCTGCTGCAATTTTTTCCATTTCTTCAGCAGTGTAGCCGTTTTTGTTGGTTTCCCAGTTCTTCATCTTGTTGTTCTGGCAACCAAATACTGCTCTCTTCATGCTGTATGGATTGATCTTGGTCAAAGTCCAACCGTCGCCGCAGTACTGTGGGATTACCAAAGCATTATCAATCATGTAAGCTTCTGCTTTTGCAAATGCTGCGTAACGTTTGTCCATATCGTCAACGATGTTGTCAGCTTCTTCCAGCAGTCTGGTGAATTCTTTGTAATCGTTGAGCAGTTCTGTATTGTTCTCATTTTCTTCTACACTGCTGATGTTGGTGTATTTTGCGGAGTAGTAAGCGTTGTCGTAACCGTATGCTTCCTGAATCAGGTAGTTCTGTGGGTCACCGTAGTCAGCGCCCCAACCTGCACCAGCCGAAATGGAATGAAGTTTTGGAGTGTAAACTTCTTTTGTGGAGCTCTTGATGTAGGTCTTGATGTTGAGCTTGACATAATCGTCGCCCAAGCTGTCGGAGA
>FR880279.1:0-1294 GCA_000435195.1 Clostridium sp. CAG:169
AATTTACCGCCTCCTATGATGTCGAAGGTAAAAACGTCAGCTCCTCCGGGATGGGCAGCATCGTCTTTATTGCCAGCATGGACGGTAAGACCGAGAGCCTGACCGGCGCCAAGCTGACCTTCCAGGGACCGACCGGCTCCTACGGCAGCAACGACAAGGGCAATTCTTCCAGCAGTTCCTCAAGCAGCAGTTCCTCGAGCAGCAGTTCCTCAAGCAGCTCCGGCGGCGATTATACCGGTACCATCCGTTATAATCAGCCGAGCCTGTCCACCTCCTCGAGCAAATCCATCGGAGATGGAACCTTGGTGCAGGTGGTGTCCGAGCAGGCATTGACCTTCCCGGTCAATAAAAACAGCATCTACCCGGATACCAGCTGCTACCCGCTGCCTTATGGCACGATGGATTATGTGGTCGGCAGCAAGGTCAGCGTCAAGGACGGCAGCAGCTACCGCCATTACTATAAACTGGCATCGGGTCGCAGGGTCTACTGCGAGGATGTGCAGGCGGTGACCGGAGGAATCTCCATCAAAAACAACAGCATCCGCAATATGACCGTCAAAGCAAACAAGGATTTTACCTACGTGATTTTGCAGTCGGATTATCCGGTTTCCTATTTGCCGGAATATTCCAGCGGCAGACTGCGGTTTGATTTTCAGAACACCACCTCCACACCGGGGGATTTATCCCTCAATCAAAACCCGTTGTTTTCCAGTGCAAGCTGGAAGGGCAGTACCCTGACCCTGGAGCTGTTGGATGACGGCAGCTTCTTGGGATACAAAGCCTACCATGAAAATGGAAACATTGTGCTGCGCTTTAACAATCCGACCGGAATAGAAGGTGCGCGCATCACCGTGGACCCGGGACATGGAGGCAGCGACCCGGGTGTAGCGGATGACATCGACCCAAACTGGCCGGAAAAGAGAATCAACTGGGAGCTTTCCAAAGCCATCGCACAGGAGCTGGAGGACAGGGGAGCCAAGGTCAATCTGCTGAATACCTACAACAATACCACCTCGCTGGACAGCAGACTGGCACAGGCGAAAAACTTTGATTCCTCGCTGTTTTTGTGTATTCATACCAACTCCTCTGAAACCAACAGTGCGGCGGTCGGCTCGGAGTGCTACTACTTCTATCCGTTTGCAAAAAAACTGGCAACCCGTATCTCCTCCGCCAGTGCGGATGGACTTTCCACCACCGACAGGGGTGCAAAGTATGACGTCTTTTATGTCACCCGCGACCCGCAGATGGTGGGTATTTTGGGAGAGATTGGCTTTTTGAGCAACGCCAAGGAATA
>FR880279.1:1355-13570 GCA_000435195.1 Clostridium sp. CAG:169
AGCAGGTGGGAGAGGAGATTGCGCAGGCAGTCGAAAAATATCTGGATGCGGCGGGTGCAAAATATGCCGGACGCACCGGCACCCAGAGCACCGGCAAGGAGCTGAACGCCTCCAATGGACCGGCTTGCTCGTTGGACGGTAAAACTGCCAGCAGTCAGGGCAGCTCGTCGAGCGCGGGCGGTAGCTCCTCGGGCAGCAGTTCCTCCGGCAACAGCAGCAACAACGGTTCCTCTTCGAGCAGCAGCGGCAGCACCTCCTCGAGCAAGCCATCTGGCAACAGCAGCTCTTCGTCCACCGAGCGTCCGTCGGGACCGGTGAGCGAGACGGTTGTGGTCAAGGGCAGCAGCAACGGCAAGGTCAAGTATATCATCTTTACCGACCCGGAGAATAAAAAGCTGACCCTCAAGGCAGGGCAGGAAAAGCAGCTTGGAATCAAATTGACCGGAGATGACAAGGTCACCCGCAAGTACACCACCAGCGACAAGTATGTGGCAACCATCGACAAGGACGGCGTGGTACACGCAGTGGGTGCAGGCACTTGTAAGATTACCGTGGTGGCAGGCGACCAGGGAGGCAGCATCGAAGTCAAGGTCACCGGCGGCAGCTCTTCGGGCAGCAGCTCTGCGAACAAGACCGACAAGCAGCCGGAGGTACCGGATGTGGTCGGCAAAAAGGTGGAGACCACCGGCATCACCATAAAAGCTTCCTCCACACGGGTAGAGGCAGGAAAATCGATTCAGCTTCAGGTGATTTTCTCTCCTTCCAACGCCACCGGCGAGGAGATTGTATGGAGTGTTTACCGTGGCAGTCTGTATGGCTCGGTGGACGGCAGAGGTGTCTTTACCGGCATCGAGTCGGGCTATTCCACCGTGCGGGCAACCACCGCAGATGGAAAATACAGTGCGACAATGCGCATTGAAATTATCTAAATTTTTTGCAGACCGGAGTCTTTTGCGGACATCCGGTCTGCTTTTTTTTCTGTCAGTTTGGAAGGATAGAAATTTTCTATGGGGATTTGTATGTGACGGCTTATTCTAAAGAATAAAGGATAGTGCGGCGGTCAGAGCCAGGCAAAACAGCAGATTGGTTCGAGAGCAAAGGAAGGAACAGGAAAAATTGTAGGAGAAAAATAAAAAAGAGGGGATTTTACAGGTCGATTTTAGCCACTCCGACGCAAAATCAGCCGAATTGCTGTGCTTTTTGCTCGAAGTTGGCAATATGGGTAAAAAGCCTTCGTCGGGTATTTTCTTTTTCATCTATTTTTCATTGTTGACAAATTAACAGGCTCGGGGTAAACTATTTAGTGGGTACAAGGCAGCTGCCAGACAGGCAGCGGGACCTTGCAGGACAGACAAAAGGGCAAAACAGAAGGGGCGGGCGTTTTTAAGAAGAAGGAACGGGTGTCTTTTCTGTCTGCATATGTCGAAAATTTTCGAGAGGTGAGATTGCAAGTGTATAAAATCGTAAACAAAAAGCTGTTGAACGAAGCAGTCGTCCTTGTTGAGGTAGAGGCTCCGTTTATCGCTAAAAAGGTTCTCCCCGGACAGTTCATCATCTTCCGCATCGACGAGCAGGGCGAGCGCGTTCCGCTGACCGTTGCAGATTATGACAGAGAAAAAGGCACCATCACCCTGATCGTTCAGATGGTAGGTCGTTCCACCAAGATGCTCGGCGCAATGGAAGCAGGCGAATACCTGCTGGACGTTGTTGGTCCTCTGGGTATCCCAACTCATCTGGATGGTCTGAAGAATGTTTGCGTTATCGGCGGCGGTGTTGGTTGTGCAATCGCATATCCACAGGCAAAAGCTCTGCACGCAATGGGCGCTCATGTTGACATGATCGCTGGCTTCCGTTCCAAGGACATCGTTATCATCGAGGATGAGATGCGCGCAGTAGCAGACAACCTCTATGTAATGACCGACGACGGCACCTACGGCGAAAAGGGTCTGGTTACCAACAAACTCCAGCAGCTGATCGACGAGGGCAGAGATTACGATGCAGTTATCGCAATCGGTCCGGTTATCATGATGAAGTTCGTTGCTGAAACCACCAGACCAAAGGGCATCAAGACCATCGTTTCCCTCAACCCAATCATGATCGACGGTACCGGCATGTGCGGCGGCTGCCGTGTCAATGTTGGCGGCGAGATCAAGTTTGCTTGTGTAGACGGTCCTGACTTCGACGGTCATCTGGTAAACTTTGACGAGCTGATGAAACGCAACGGTACCAACCGTGAGCAGGAACAGCATGACAGCGAACATTGCAGACTGAGAGGTGCCCACAATGCCTAATATGAGTATGACAAAGCTCCCTATGCCGGAGCAGGATCCAAAGGTAAGAGCAAGAAACTTTGAAGAGGTTTCTTACGGATATACAGAAGAAATGGCAGTAGAGGAAGCACAGCGCTGCCTCAACTGCAAACATATGCCTTGTGTAAGCGGCTGCCCTGTCAACGTACAGATCCCGAAATTCATCAGCCTGATCGCTCAGGGCAAATTTGCCGATGCTTGCTCTGCAATCAAAGAGACCAGCGCTCTGCCGGCAGTTTGCGGTCGTGTATGCCCACAGGAAACCCAGTGTGAAGCAAAATGTGTCCGCGGCATCAAAGGTGAGCCGGTTGCAATCGGTCGTCTGGAAAGATTTGCTGCTGACTGGGATATGAAGAACGGCAAACATGAAACCGAGAAACCGGTTTCCAACGGTCACAAAGTTGCTGTTATCGGTGCAGGTCCTGCAGGTCTGACCTGTGCAGGCGACCTTGCTAAGAAAGGCTACGAAGTTACTATCTTCGAAGCATTCCACAAAGCAGGCGGCGTACTGGTTTACGGTATTCCTGAATTCAGACTTCCAAAAGCCATCGTTCAGAAGGAAGTAGAAGGTCTGGAAAAGATGGGCGTTAAAGTGATGACCGACATGGTTATCGGCAAAGTTCTGTCCATCGACGAGCTGATGAACGACATGGGCTTCGAAGCTGTTTTCGTAGGCTCCGGCGCTGGTCTGCCAATGTTCATGGGCATTGAAGGTGAGGATCTGGTCGGCGTATACTCTGCAAACGAGTTCCTGACCAGAATCAACCTGATGAAAGCTTACCTCGATGAGTATGACACCCCAATCAGAAAAGGTAAAGCGGTTGCAGTTGTCGGCGGCGGTAACGTTGCAATGGACGCTGCAAGAAGCGCAATGAGACTGGGTGCAGAGCACGTTTACATCATCTACAGACGTTCTGAAGCTGAGCTGCCGGCTCGTCGTGAGGAAGTTCATCACGCAAAAGAAGAGGGCATTGAGTTCATGCTGCTCAACAACCCTGTTAAGATCAACGGTGATGAAAAGGGCAATGTAAAATCCATCGAGTGCATCAAGATGGAACTGGGTGAGCCGGATGCTTCCGGTCGTCGCCGTCCAATCCCGGTTGAAGGCTCCAACTTCGAACTGCCGGTTGACACCGTTATCATGTCTCTGGGTACCTCTCCAAACCCACTGATCAGAACCACCACCGAAGGTCTGGAAGCAAACAAACATGGCTGTCTGATTGCTGACGACAACATGGCTACCACCCGCGAGGGCGTGTACGCAGGCGGTGACGCAGTTACCGGTGCTGCTACTGTAATTCTGGCAATGGGCGCAGGCAAAACCGCTGCTGCTTCCATCGACGAATACATCCAGAATAAAAACAAATAGTTGTTTTAGAAAAAGGCTCCGAAAATCGGAGCCTTTTTTGTGCCCGGTGGTGCAAAGATATTAGAGCAATCCCGAAGGCTGGATAGCACAAAGGAGCAGACCTTTTAAAAGGTCTGCTCCTTTGTTTATGAAAGATAAGGGGAGGGTATCAGGCGATGGCTCCCATGAGGGAATAGGCGATGGTGCCGACAACGCCGGTGCCAAAGATGATGGCGATGGCGTTGAAGCGGTACTTTCTGAGCAGGAACAGCCCGCCGACAAACAGAACAGCCTCCAGCGGACGGAAGTTGGAGAGGACTGCGGAGCTTAAATCCGACTGGAACAGTCCGAGCATCAGGATGGAAAGACCGGCAGAGGCAATCAGTGCGACCACTGCCGGTCGCAGCGCGGAAAGGACCGTTTGCACGCCGCTGAAATTGCGGTACTTATAATAAAAATGGGCAAGCGCCAGACAGATGCAGAAAGATGGGATGATACACCCGAGGGTACACAGAATGGATCCTGGGATGCCCGCCAGACGGGTACCCACAAAGGTAGCGGAGTTGATTGAGATGGGTCCCGGTGTCATCTCTGCAATGGTGATTAAATCGGTGAATTCGCCCAGCGTCATCAGATGGTGGACATCCACGATTTGATTTTGAATCAGCGGGATGGCAGCATAGCCGCCGCCGACACTGAATAAGCCGACCTGAATGAAGGCAAAGAAAAGTTGCAGCAGAATAGGCATGATTAGACCTCCTTGACAGACGCATCCGCGCGTGTTTTAGATTTGGAACGGGACTGAATCAGCAAATCGAGCAGACCGACACCCAGACATCCGAGGATGAGAACCATTGCCTGCACACCGAAAAAGACCTTTGCTGCAAAGGCGCCGACCATCAGCAGGATGTACAGAGTGCGACGGGTGCGGATGACATTGGCACCCAAGTTCCAGACAACATCAAAGATGACGGCAGCAACACCTGCACGCATGACCTGAAGGGCGGTGGCAATGATTTGGTTGCTGCGGAACTGCGCATAGAAGTAGGAGATGGTGGAAATGATGATCATTGGCGGTAAAGCGGTGCCGAGGATGGCGACCAGCGAGCCGGGGATGCCGCACATCCGATAGCCCAGAATGACCGAGGCGTTGATTGGAATGGGACCCGGCGAAGATTGTGCAATGGCGGTGATGTCCAGCATCTCCGATTCATCCAGCCAGCCCAGCTCCTCAACAAATTTTTTCTTCATCAGCGAAACGATGACGAATCCTCCGCCGAAGGTAAAGGCACTGAGCAGGAAGGTTGCCTTGAACAGCTGCCAGAGAATCTGTGATTTTTTTTCTTCTTTTTTCATAGTTGTTTCTCCTTTCTCTCAAATCCACATACAGGATACCATAAAAAATCAATGATGCAAAATTGTTTATTTTTATGTTATAATAAAAATAATTTATGGATAGGAGGAAGAAGAATGCTGGATTTTCGAATCGACACCTTTTTGGAGGTCTGTCGGTTGATGAACTACACCCGCGCGGCAGAGCAGCTCAACCTGACCCAGCCGGCTGTATCCCAGCACATCCGCTGGCTGGAGGAGCAGTGCGGGGTCAAGCTGTTCCACTACGAAAACAAACAGCTGAACCTGACCGCTGCCGGGCAGATGCTGCGCAGCGCCGCTATCACCATGAAGCAGGATCAGATGTTTTTGTACAGAAGGATGCAGGAAGCAGACAGCGAGGACGCTGACCTGTGTTTTGGCGTGACCCCGACGGTGGGAATGTATCTTATCCCAAAGCCGCTGGCAGCCTACCGCAGGCGGCATCCATCGGCAAAAGTGTCGATGCAGGTGGAGAACAGCGAGCTGCTCTGCCGTTGGCTGGACAGCGGAGAGATCGACTTTGCCATCCTGGAGGGATATTTTCATAAGGAGGACTACGACTCGATGCTCTACCGCACCGAACGCTATCTGGCGGTGTGCGCACAGGATTACCCGTTTCAGAATACACCCCACCAACTTGCCGACCTGCTGGGTGAAACGCTGCTGGTGCGGGAGGAAGGCTCCGGCAACCGGGAAATTATCCGGCGCAGCCTGAGCCGAAAGAATCTGGCTCTTCAGGATTTTCACTCGCTGTTTGAGGTGGGGGATATGAACGTCCTCAAGCAGATGCTGGTGCAGGGCTGCGGAATCGGATTTTTGTACGAAGCAGCGGTGCAGGAAGATTTGCAGCAGGGCAGACTGCGGATCATCGAGCTGGAGGACTTTGCCGAGGACCACGACATCACCTTCCTCTGGCGTAAGGGGAGCATCTTTGCACCGCGCTACCGGCGCATCTATGGAGAACTGTGCCAAAACGAGCAGATTTTTTAAAACAGGGCAGAAAAAAGGGAAGGTATCCGCAGGATACCTTCCCTTGTATTTTTATATCTTGGCAGAGATTACATCATGCCGCCCATGCCTGCACCTGGAGCGCCTGCCATAGCGTCATTTTCCTCTTTGCTGTCAGCAACCAGAGATTCGGTGGTCAGTACCATAGAAGCAACCGAGGAAGCGTTCTGCAGAGCGGAACGGGTAACCTTGGTTGGGTCAACGATACCGGCTGGAATCATGTCAACGTAGGGTTCATTGTAAGCGTCGTAGCCGTAGCCAATCTTGTCGGAGTGTAGCAGGGTATTGACGATGACAGAACCATCGACACCTGCGTTGATAGCGATCTGACGAACCGGCTCTTCTAGAGCTTTCAGAACGATCTTAGCACCGGTTCTTTCGTCGCCGTCGAGGGAATCGACCAGAGCCTGAACAGCCGGGATTGCATTGATCAGAGCGGTACCGCCGCCTGCTACGATGCCTTCTTCAACAGCTGCTTTGGTAGCGGACAGAGCATCCTCAATGCGCATCTTCTTTTCTTTCATTTCGATTTCGGTTGCAGCGCCGACTTTGATGACAGCTACGCCGCCTGCCAGTTTAGCCAGTCTTTCCTGCAATTTTTCGGTATCGAATTCAGAGGTGCTTGCAGCAATCTGGGATCTGATCTGACCAACACGCTCAGCAATCGCTTCTTTGGAGCCAGCGCCGCCGACGATGATGGTGTTTTCCTTCTGAACTTTTACCTGAGAAGCACGACCCAGCTGAGCTACGGTGGTGTCCTTCAGCTCCAGACCCAGGTCGGAGGAGATAACTTCGCCGCCGGTCAGGATAGCGATGTCACGCAGCATTTCTTTTCTTCTGTCGCCAAAGCCAGGAGCTTTTACAGCAACACAGGTGAAGGTGCCGCGCAGCTTGTTGAGCAGCAGGGTGGTCAGTGCTTCGCCCTCGATGTCCTCTGCGATGATCAGCAGCTTCTTGCCGGACTGTACAATCTGCTCGAGCAGTGGCAGAATCTCCTGGATGTTGGAAATCTTCTTATCGGTGATGAGCAGCAGAGCGTCATCCAGAACAGCTTCCATCTTGTCGGTGTCGGTGACCATGTATGGGGAGATGTAGCCGCGGTCGAACTGCATACCTTCTACGACTTCGGTGTAGGTTTCAGCGGTCTTGGATTCTTCCAGAGTGATGACGCCGTCAGCGGAAACCTTTTCCATTGCTTCTGCAATCAGGTTGCCGATGACCTCGTCGCCGCAGGATACGGTAGCAACTCTGGCAATGTCAGCCGAGCCGTTTACCTTCTGGGAGTGGGAGATGACGGTGTCAACTGCGGTCTGTACAGCTCTCTGGATACCTTTTTTCAGGACCATTGGGTTTGCACCGGCAGTGACGTTCTTCATGCCTTCGCGTACCAGAGCTTGTGCAAGCAGAGTAGCGGTTGTAGTGCCGTCGCCTGCTGCATCGTTTGTTTTGGTAGCAACTTCTTTTACCAGCTGTGCGCCCATATTTTCAAATGGGTCTTCCAGCTCGATCTCTTTTGCGATGGTAACACCGTCATTGGTGATCAGCGGTGCGCCGAATTTTTTGTCCAGAACGACGTTGCGTCCCTTTGGACCCAGGGTGATTTTTACGGTATCAGCCAGCTGGTCGATACCTTTCTGCAAAGATTTTCTTGCTTCTTCTCCGTATGCAATGATCTTGGACATAGTAATCAAAACCTCCAGTATCTGTAAATCAAATGGATGTCATCAAAAATTATTCAACGATTGCTAGCAGGTCGGACTGACGCAGGATGGTGTATTCTTCGCCGTCTACCTTGACCTGAGTGCCTGCATATTTGCTGACCAGCACCTTCTGACCAACCTCAACGTACATT
Source organism: Clostridium sp. CAG:169 (assembly GCA_000435195.1). GTDB lineage: Bacteria > Bacillota > Clostridia > Oscillospirales > Ruminococcaceae > Negativibacillus. The sequence continues at coordinate 9,247 of FR880279.1, forward strand.
TTTTCTTCGTGACCTTCTACAACACCGCCTGGACCCACTGCAATGATCTGTGCGATCTGTGGTTTTTCCTGTGCAGCTGCGGCGAGGATGATGCCGCTTTTGGTGGTTTCTTCGGCTTCCAGCATTTTTACAACGACTCTGTCAAGTAATGGTTTAATGCTCATAGTTGTATTCCTCCATATAATTTAAGTAAAATAATAAACAAACCGGCATGAGGGAAGCTATGTGTCTGGCACTCGCTTACCTCAAGTGCTAAATGTATTGTACCGCATTTCCAGAAAAAATCAATAGCTAAATCCAGAAATTCATAATTACAGTCAATTTTTAACACTTTGTTCAAAAAACAGCGGCGGGCAAGCGTCAGTTTTTATGGTAAGATACCATATGGGACAGCCGTCGTTGTACTGCCCTTTTGATAGAAGTATAGAATCCGGCGGGGAGGATTATGCAAAAATCTTCCTTCTCTTAAAAATAAAAGGAGGGCGCAAATTGAAAAAAAGAAAATACTCCTTTCTCAATCTTTTGCTGTGGAGCCTGTCGGCGCTGCTGGTCTTGATGGCAGGCGCGGGCCTGCTGCTGGGTGTGTGGAATGTCGGGTCGACGGGACTGCTGCTGACAGCCGCTGTGCTTGCGGCAACGGCTGTCGTTCGTCGGTGGAAAAAGAGGAGGGGATGGATGATGACAACAATAGCTCTGCTGCTGGTGGCAGGACTGGCTGTGCACGCGGCGGTATGGAACTATTTTGCCTATGGGCGTCCGGCACCGAAGCAAGGAGCGGCAACGGTGGTGGTGCTCGGCTGCAAGGTCAACGGCGACCAGCCCTCGCTGATGCTGCGCAGGCGGCTGGAGTGTGCGCTGGAATACCTTCGGGCAAACGAACAGGCGGTTTGTGTGGTGTCGGGCGGACAGGGCAGCAATGAAAGCCACAGCGAGGCGTATGTGATGGAAAAGTTTCTGGTGGAAAACGGCATTGCACCCGAGCGGGTGGAACAGGAGGCGCTATCCACCAATACCGACAGCAACATTGCCAACAGCTTGCAGCTCATCGAGCAAAAGGGACTGCCGCACCGCATCATTTTGTGTACCGATGGGTTTCATCAGCTGCGCGCCTGGATGTACCTTCAGCGCCACGCCACCGGGCAGATGGCAGATGCTGCACACAGCACAGCTATCTCCGGCAGGACACCTGTTGCAGTGGTGCCTTCCTATGCGATGCGGGAACTGTTTGGAATCCTCAAGCTGCTGCTGGTAGGATAAATGGGCAAGGTGAAATAAGCGTGGATAAGAAAATTGCCAGATTTTACAAAAAACTTTTACAATGACAGGGAAAGATTTAAGGTCAAGGGTCTATAAAAATGACGGATGATTTGGTATAATGAAGGGTAAGAGTAAAACAAAACGGCGCTGCCGCAATCAGACGGCACGCAGGAAATATTTTTTGGAGGGATGTTCCAATGGCAAAGGTGACCCTGATCGCCCATACGCCGGACCCAGAACGACTGATTGCAGCTTCTGCAAAGCTGTGTTACAGTCCATCGTCCATCGAGCAGCTGATGGATGGCTTGGACGAACAAAAAACCACCGACTTTTTAAATATGCTGACCGATTTTGGACACCAAAGTCCGATCGAACATATCAGCTTTACCTTCGGCATCGAAGAGGTGTCCCGCACCCTGCTTGCTCAGATTACCCGCCACCGCATCGCGTCCTTTTCGGTGCAGAGCCAGCGTTATGTCAAAGAAAAACAGTTTTCCTTTGTAACGCCGCCGCAGATTGCGCAGGACCCGCAGGCTGCCGCCTTGTATCAGCAGGCGATGCAGTCCGCCCACGCAAGCTATCTGGAGCTGTCCGAGCGGTTGGCGCAGAAGAACCTCGAGCAGCTGCTGGCAGAGGGAGTCGATGAAAAAAAGGCGAGGAGCATGGCAGAAAAACGAGCCATCGAGGATGCGCGCTTTGTGCTTCCAAACGCCTGTGACACCAAGATGATGCTGACGATGAACGCCCGCAGCCTGCTCAACTTCTTCCGACTGCGCTGCTGCAACCGTGCCCAGTGGGAAATCCGCGAGGTAGCCGAACAGATGCTCGCGCTGGTCAAACCGATTGCACCGACCATCTTTGCCAAGGCAGGTCCCGGCTGTGTCAGCGGACCTTGTCCTGAGGGCAGGATGACCTGTGGACAGGCAGCACAGGTCCGCAAAAAATATCTGCAAGGGGAGGCAGAGTAGCATGAAGGGCAAGCTCATCATCATCGAAGGGTTGGACGGCAGCGGCAAAAGCACCCAGATGCAGCTGCTGTGCCAACGGGCTGAACAACTGGGCAAACCGGTGCGCCGGGTCAAATTCCCGAACTATGACGAGGATTCCTCGGCGCTGGTCAAAGCCTACCTGAGCGGGGAGCTTGGCTCGTTGCAACAGATCAACGCCTATGCCGCATCGGTGCTGTACAGCGTGGACCGCTATGCCACCTGGAGAAGGCATATGCACAGCGATTATGAGCAGGGCGCTGTTTTTCTGCTGGACCGCTATACCACCGCAAATATGTACCATCAGACCACCAAGCTGCCGCATGAGGAGTGGGACAGCTTTTTGGACTGGCTGGTGGATTTGGAGTTTCAAAAGATGGGTCTGCCCGCTCCCGATTTGGTGCTCTATCTGGATATGCGCCCGCAGACGGCTCGCCGTTTGATGGAAAAGCGCTACCACGGCGACGAGAGCAAAAAGGACATCCACGAGGCGGATTTTTCCTACCTGATGTCCTGCCGGGAAGCGGCGCTGTATGCAGCAAAACGGTTTGACTGGCAGGTCATCGAGTGCTGTGACGGGGAAAACCCGCTGCCAATCGAGCAGATTTCACAGATGATCTGGGAAAAGGTCGAACCATATCTGCAACAAGAAGGACAGCAATAAAAAGAAAGACAACGCTTTACAGTCATAATAGCAAGATAAAAACACAAGAACAAAAATAAGAAAGGAACGTTTGTTTGGATTTTCACAGAATTAGCCTGCAAGATAAAGAATGGGTGGAGCAGCTGTTGAGCTGGTCCGATTACAACAGCTGCGAGTACAGCTTTTCTTCGTTGCTCAACTGGAGCCATATACACCAGACCGAAGTCTGCCGGATGGGCGACTTTGGGATTGTGCGCAGCGGTTTTAAGGAGTTTTCCTATCTCTATCCCTTTGGAAGAGGGGACGTTGCTCCGGTCATTGAAGCCATTTTGCAGGATGCACGGGAAAATCAGGTGACCCCGACGATCTCTCTGGCGTTGGAACCGATGAAGCAGCAGCTGCAAACGCTGTTTCCCGACCGGTTCTGCTTTGAAGAGGAGCGGGCGTATTTCGATTATATCTACACCTTTGACACCTTGGCATACCTCAAGGGAAGAAATCTCAGCGGCAAGCGAAACCACATCAATACCTTCCATAAGATGTATGAGGGTCGTTGGAGCTTTGAAACCATCACACCGGAAAATATCGGTGAGTGTGTGCAGATGAACCAGGAGTGGGGACAGCTCAACGAGCTTTCCCTCGGCAGCGGACTGCTCAAAGAAAAAACAGCGCTGACCACTGCCTTTGAAAACTTTTTTGAAGAAGGTCTGCGCGGCGGTTTGCTGCGTTTGGACGGGAAAGTGATTGCCTTTACAATGGGCAGACCACTCAATTCGGACACCTTTGTGGTCCACTTTGAAAAGGCATTTTCGGACATCCGCGGCGCCTACCAGATGATTAACCAGCAGTTTGTCCTCAACTGCTGTCAGGGCTATTCCTTTATCAACCGCGAGGACGACACCGGAATGGAAGGACTGCGCAAGGCAAAGCTGTCCTATCTGCCGGAAATTTTGTTGACCAAGTACAATGTCCGTCTAATCGAGGACGGAGGCTTTCTGCCCGGCTGCCAAAAAGCAAAGCAGGAGCAGCAGGAAACGTTGCAGCTGCAATAAAGAACAGCGAAGGAGGAAACGGCGATGGAACAGATTCATCTGATCGACCCGCTTGCCGCAGGAGAAGAGGACCGCAGACAGCTGGTGCGACTGTGGGAGGAATGCTTTGAGGCGGACGAGCCGTATTTGCAGGTGTATCGGGAGCAGATGCTGGTAAAATCCGATGCCCGCACGGTGGTTTTGCGGGAGCAGGGAAAAATCCTTGGGATGTTGACCCTACTGCCCTGCTCCTATCGGGTGGAAGGGCGGCAACTGCCGGCGATGTATCTGTTTGCCGTCGCAACTCTGCCCGAGGCACAGGGCAAGCAGGTGGCGACCCGGATGCTTTCGTGGGTGGACCGCTTTTTGCCGCAGCAGGGGATAGAGGTGGCTATTCTTGCACCGGC
>FR880280.1:0-2588 GCA_000435195.1 Clostridium sp. CAG:169
CAATATCCTGCGGCTGGTGGATGACCCGGATGTGCGCGACCCAATTAAATTCCTGCGGGAGCGGGAAATCGTCCACTTCCAGCGCTTCGGTGAAATGCTGCGCATTGCTCAGGAGCAGCTGGATAGCAAAAACTTCTATGCCTTTAACCCGGAGTTTGATTCGCTGCCAAACAGCAGGACGAAAGCTATCGGCAAACGATAATCAGAATAAAATGAAAAAACACTCCTTTCTGAAAACAGCAGAAGGGAGTGTTTTGCTATGATTATGCACAGATTTTACCCTCCCGATAACATTCGAAAATGTATTCTCGAGATTGGTAATAAAAATCTGTATTGTAGTTGGAGATGGCATCATCGATCCAAGAGGTGTAGACCTCTATCAAAATATCGATGAGACGGTCTGTGTGATCACCAGCAATATCTTCAATCAATCGTTCGTACACCTCACCAATGGTCCAATAGTCTGGGACATTGTAACGGCAGGAGGACACATTATCAAAAGAACCTGTTGGAATATTAAGGTTCGTGATGAAGTCATCGGCGGTCTTTTCGATTGGCTCACAGTGGAATACATCTGCATAGCGATAGATGCGCTCAATTACCTTTTTCCCAAAAAACTGAACTAGCTCAGAACGCTTTAGTTTTCTTTCTCTTCCGATAAACTCAATCAGACTGCAGGTATAAAATAAGGCGCTGTTATTCTTCATCGTGAACCTCACTTCCGTGATATAAGAGCATATAAAATCCTTCCTGTTAATTTTATTGTATCGAGCAAAGCGTTTTCATCAGGGAAACCGCAGGAGCGAACCTCTGCGCTGCCCAGATTAACCGAATAGCCGGCGACATAACCGTGTCCTCACTTTTTAGGGGAAAGTTTAATGTCCTTGATTTCCGTTGTTTCCATGTGTGAGGACCTCCCATTCAATTCATTCATCATATCTTCTACATTTTTAAAGGGTCCAAACAGGTTGCGGTTATTGTTTACATCCTCGATTGCAGCAAGGGTTTGTGCATTGGGGGATTTGTTTTTATACAATCTTTCCTCCAAAGCAAAGAAAATCTGCTCATTTAAATCCAGATTGTTGTCGTCGATTTCACGCAGAAGAAAGTCAGGCAACTCCACCAAAACCTGAGCGGTCCCAGCGTGAAGGGCTTGCTCATATTCGTCGGTGTCGACGCAAATCATCTGACAGAAGGCATCGGAATAGGGGATGTCATTTAGTTCGTTTTGGAGAAAATCAGAAAGGTGGAGCGATTTGATAGGGGAGGGCGGCGGAAGCGTTTTACCATCTTCCAGACAAGAACACAGGTACAGCGCCAGACAGTCCATTGCCATGTGGGTTGCTTGCGCGAAATTGCAGCCACAGGTTGCGATGTTGTCAAGGTCGGGAAAGAAGACCAAATACCCGGACTCTTCCTTGATAAAGTAGGCAGGATAAGAATAGCGCATCAAAAGCCCTCCTTCGACTTGCAGCAGGTTGAATTTTATTGATATATAGCAGGAAATACCGGTTACTTTCATTTCTATTATATCACGATGGTCATAAAATTTCTACTGCTTTATTGATGCAGATAGGGTGATTGCGGAAGGCAAACTACTTGCTGTTTCATGTTCGTTCTTTTTATAAATGGGCAGGCGACTTTTTTGTGCACCTGATTTTATAGCTACTGGACCCAGGCAAAGCTGACAGAACTGTATAACGATTAACAAAAAACATCCGCAGAAAGTTTTCTGCGGATGTTTTTTTTGGCTTTATCTGTTTGCTTGCAAAAGATATAAGAAAAAGGAAAGAAGAAAATTGTGCAAAATACATCTTTAAAAGATAAAAAACAGGATAAATTTACAAGCATCTTAGATAAAATGCTTAATTTTTAGACAAAATCTATCAGAATTAGCCCAATGATAAGGAATATCAATTTGACTCTGATATAATATTTTAGTATACTGCTGAGTGAAGGAAATTGCGTCTGTCTGTTTAAGCCCGGGTTAAACGGACCTGCTGACGCGACATTTTTTAAGAGATGTAAAAAGAAGAAGGAGAAAAGGATTATGAAAAACAAACTCATGTCCATCGGTACGATGATCATCGGTGTTCTGCTGGCAGCAGGACCACAGTTTCTGTTCAAGGTATGTCCGGTAGGCGACAAGCCGATGAAATGCTTCTACACCGCAAAAGCTCTGATTGCGGTCGGTGTGATTCTGGCAGTTGTCGGTGCACTGCAGCTGCTGGCAAAACAGGCGGAGTCCAAGCGTCTGCTGGCTATCACCGGTGCGGTTGTCTGTGTCATGTCCATCCTGTTCCCAACCGTTCTGATTGGCAGCTGCATGAAGCCAGATATGGCTTGCAATGTGCTGACCTTCCCGATTACCCACACCCTGTCGGCTATCGGCATCGTTTTGCAGGGCATCCTCTTTTTTGTAAGCAAGGAAAAGGAGAGATAATCCTTGAAACAGTTTATCATCCAGAAGATGGCGGTCAAAAACCTGACCCGCAGACCGGTGCGTAGCTGGAGCATGATTTTCTTTGTATTTATGCTTTCCTTTTCGCTGATGCTCAGCACCGTTTTGGTGGACAGCATGAAGGACC
>FR880280.1:2634-4112 GCA_000435195.1 Clostridium sp. CAG:169
ACCACCGACCGTCTGGGCGCAGACATCATCGTAGTTCCGAAAGAATACGAGCGCAGCATGGCGGATTCGCTGTTTTTGGGCGAAAAGTGCGACTTTACCTTCGACAAAAAATGGGTCGAAGATGTCGCTTCACTGGAGGGAGTGGAGTCCTGCTCTCCGCAGCTGTATATGCAGTCGCTGGCTGCCGGCTGCTGCTCGGCACAGGTGCAGATGATTGCGTTTGAGCCGGAAACCGACTTTGTGGTCAGTGCGTGGCTGGCAGAGAGCAAAATCAAGATGCCGGAACGCGGTGAAATGATTATCGGTTCGCAGATTACGCCGGAAAAAGAGGACGAGGTCATCTTTTTTAACGAGCCGTTCAAGGTAGTCGGTCATCTGGAACGCTCCGGCACCAACTACGACACCTGCGTCTTTATGACCTATGAAACCGCGCAGGAAATCATGAGCAGCGAAAAATGGTACGAAACCTTCCGCGAAAGACCGGACAGCAGCCAGCTGGTGTCCTCTTTGATGATTCGTGCCAAAGAGGTAACCGACGTCAAGGCGCTGGCAAGAACCATCAACTTCCGTTTGGCGGAAGATTCGCCGTTGGCAGCCTACACCACCAACGCCATTATGTCCGAAGCCATCCAGTCCACCCAGAGCATGGGCAGTTACAGCGCCATTTTGGTAGCATTGATTGCTGTTTTGGTCGTTGTGGCTCTGTTGTGCATCTTCACCATCACCATCAACGAGCGAACCAAAGAGTTCGGTATCCTGGCTTGTCTGGGTGCGGACAGCGGCAAGCTTGCCGGTATGGTCCTGACCGAAGGTGTGCTGATCGGCGTGCTGGGCGGATTTTTGGGCGCTGCCGTTGGAACCACCGCGCTGCTCATCTTTAAAAATACGCTGATGACCGTTCTGCATATCCCGGAGCTGAACACCACCCTGTCCTATCTGCTGATACTGGGACTCAAGTGTATGCTGTTGGCTCTGCTGGTTTCGGTCGTAGCATCGTTGTATTCCGCATGGAAGGTAAGCCGAAACGATTTGGACGGATTGCTCCGTGGGGAGGAAATGTAATGCTGGTTACCAAAAAATTGACAAAGACCTATGACCGTCAGCAAACAAAATTTGATGCGGTGCATGAGGTGGATTTTTCGCTGGATGCCGGTCAGCTGTGCGCTTTGACCGGACCGTCCGGCTGCGGAAAAAGTACCTTTTTCCATCTGATTTCCGGTTTGACCCACGCGGACAGCGGCGAAATCCTCTTTGAGGGCAAGGACCTGTGCAAGCTTTCGGCAAAGGAATGGACCCACCTACGTGCGACACAGATCAGCTATGTGCTGCAGGGGGACAGCCTGCTGCCAAACTTTACCGTGCTGGAAAACATCTGCCTGCCGCACCGCCTGTGCGGAGAATACCCCGATTTGGAAAAGCAGGCAATGCAGCTGCTGGAGGAATTTGGCATGGAAGCGATGGCGCAGGATTATCCGACC
>FR880280.1:4217-4406 GCA_000435195.1 Clostridium sp. CAG:169
GCCGACGAGCCGACCAGCGATTTGGACGAGGAGAACACCGCACTGATTATGGAGCATTTCCAGCGTCAGGCGGATTCCGGCAAGGCGGTGCTTATCAGCACCCACGACCTTTCCTGCCTGCGTCCGAACATGGTCCACTACAAGATGAACAAAGGCGTTATGCAGAAGGTATAACTGCAACAGTCCAAT
>FR880281.1:0-7922 GCA_000435195.1 Clostridium sp. CAG:169
GGGCAATGTCCTCCCGGATGGTGTAGCTAGCCTCGATGACCAGCATCCTTCCCTTTTGCGTTTTTCTCAACAGCCGCCGCTGCACCTGATATTCCGGGTGCTGTGCTTCCCATTCTTCCAGCTGCTGCATGGCAAAATATTCTGCCTTCTCTTCGCTCAAAGCAACGGTCTGCGTCTGCATCCCAATCGACTGCCGGACGGTTAAATCAAACGGCAGGACCATTCCGCACAGACGGACCGGTCGGACAAACACCCGTTCAAAGCGCTCCTCCCTTTGGGATAAAAAATTGCCGCCTGATAAAAAGAGCGGGAAGCGCTTGCCAAAGAGGTTAAGGTAGCGGTAGTTTTTCACCTCCCCCACCGGTACCTGCACAGTCTGCTCCATCGGGATTGACACCGTTTTGCTCATCCCATATTCTGCCACCACCTTTGCGCTGGCGTGCCGCAGGATGGTCTTGCCCTTTTTGCTGGACACCACGCCGCTGACCAAAAGGTCTCCTTTTTTCACCGTTTCCCCTTTTTTGCGAAATCCTTCTCCGTCATACACCTCCATCTGCACAATCTGTCCTCCTCGCGCCGCTACGATGTTGCAGGGTTCGGTGTCCTGCACCTCTTCCTCCCCTTCGTTGCGCTCGCTGATTTCCACCTCGGCAACGCTGCCCACCAGATTGACCGCTGCCCATCCCACCTGATGATACTCCTGCCGCAGCCGGATTGCCATTTTCTGCACATCTAAACTCTTTTTCCAGCTGCCGCGGTGCAGACCCATCTCCTCGAGTGACTGCAAAATGGCGTCGTCGCTGACCGTTTGGTTGCCGTTTAGCTCGATTGACCAGACAAACTGCCCGGACAACCCTACGCACAGGCAAAACAGCCCGATGCCGACCAACAATCCCACCCGCCGACGATACCGCTGTACCCAAAACGGCAGTCCGTTTCGCTGCACCACCCGCACCCGCACATGGGTCTTGCGCACAAAGGGTCGAATGCGGCGGTAGTGCTTCACCGTCGTCTGCGCGGTATATCCCTCCGGCGTACACCGCGTATGAAAGACCGGGATTTCGTTGCGACTGAGCAGATTCAAAAAACGTTCGGCAAAGGCTCCCTTTACCGTAAAGGTGACCGTCCCGCGGGCAAACCGCAGCAGAGAAACCAAAGACATACTTTTCACCTCAATTACAATATTCCAATCCTGAGAGGAAGCCGCGCACGATCAGGCTATCCTCCGACATACAGGCAATTTGCAGCTCTCTTCCGCTGACCTTCAGCTGACCTTCCGGGATGTGCAGGCGGATGAGGGTGTCGTTGTACTCTACGATGCCTTTGCAGCCGTCCACCAACAGCTCCCGATTGGAGCAAAGCTCCAGATGACTTTCCTGACCCAGCAGCGAACTGCCCAATGTATTGCGCTCGGTTAAAAGCTGCTGTTTTTGTTTTTTGATTCGCATAAGCAATCTCCCTTTCCCTTTTTCTCTATCCTATGAAGTACAAAAAACTTTTAGCAGTCAATTCCTGCTTTTCCTTTGCATACAAATAAAGTCAAGAGGGGAAGGTTGCTCTGTAACCTTCCCCTATAAAAAAACAGGAAAGGTGAAGAACCATGAAATCCATCCAAAAAATTGCCCGCTCCCTGCTTTGTCTGCTTTGTCTGCTGTTTGCCGTTCTGCTCATCCAAAATGCGCCGGTGGTGGCAAAAGGCGCTGTGCAGGGGATTCGACTGTGCTTGCAGACGGTCATTCCCTCGCTGTTTTGCTTTATGGTATTGACCTGCTTTCTCATCAACAGCGGACTGTACCGTTTTCTTTCCCTCCCCCTTGCCTGGGTGACCCGCAGGCTGTTCTTTCTTCCCCCTGAGCTGGGCAGCATCCTGCTGCTGGGGATGGTCGGCGGGTATCCGATGGGCGCCAAAGCCATCGCTTCGTTGCTCCAGCAGCAAAAAATCGACCCAAGAGATGCCCAGCGGATGATGCTCTACTGCTGCTGTGCCGGTCCTTCCTTCATCATCTCTGCGGTGGGTGTCCAAATGTTCGGCAGTTTTTCTGTCGGCGTCCTGGTGTTTGCTGTCCAGTTGGGTGTTTCTATACTGTTTGCCCTGGTTTGCGCACTCCACTGCCGTCTACATTCCTCCCGTCCTGCCGCTATCGCCGACCCGCACCCGGTTTCTTCTGTTCGACCGCTCGGACTGGGAGAAGCCTTTGTCCTGTCGGTCGCACAAAGCGTCGAGGCAATGGGACAGATGTCCGGCTTCATTGTGCTTTTTTCTGCGGTCGGTCAGCTGATTTCTTCCCTGCTGCCTTATGCTTCGCTGGCTCGTGCGCTGCTGCTGGGCTGTCTGGAGGTCACCAACGGCTGCTCGCTTGCCAGCACCCTTCCCTTTGGAGCGGTGTTCGCTTCCTGTTTTCTTTCCTTTGGCGGGCTTTCGGTCTTAGCGCAGATTATGGGCATCCTCAAGGGCACCCATATCCGCATCCTGCCCATCCTGCTTTCCCGATTGCTGCACGCGCTGGTTTCCGGTGTTCTTACCTTTGTCCTGCTCAAATCTCTGGGGGAAAGTGTCTCTGTCTTTGCTGCACAGACCCATCCCATCCCGGTCGCCGACCCTGCCACCCCATTTTTGTGCCTGTGCCTGATTATGATGGGGGTGTTGCTGTTGCAACAGCTTTCCTGCCCTATGCAGAAAAAGCATTCCTCCCTGCTGTAAAATCCTATTTTCCGAAAATCTATGGAAAGCGGATTGGAAAGATGGTATAATAAAGGTATCAATCTATCCTTTCTGTCTGCCTTGGACAGGCATCGAATCGAGGTGTTGCTATTTGAAAGAGTATACTCGTACCATCTCCCGCGCCCTTTCCCTTCTGTTGGCAGGATGTATCCTGCGTTCTTCCCTGTGTATGCCGGTATCTGCCAACCTGAACACAACCATTCAGGAGGAAGCCGCACCTCAAAAGGTGGAAAAGCAATCGGCAGAATCTGACTTTGAACAGCCCTACTTTTCAGGCGGAAAATCCATGAACGCCGTCGTAGTGGAGAGCATGAACAACCTGACCTATCCCGCCAGCCCGCAGACCGGCTACTGGCAGCTGCGGCATGAGGCAAAAAAAATTGTGGATGTCGCTGCCGATTATGGGATGGACACCCTGTTTTATCCGGTGACACCGGAGCTTGCTGCCATGTATCCCTCCCGCTACCTTCCGCAAAGCCGGTATCTAGTGGAGCAAACCGGACAATCCTCCATCAAAAATCCGCTGAAGTCGCTGGTCAAGCAGGCGACAGAGGAGGGAATGGATGTTTGTGCTGTGATTTCCCCCTTTGAGATGGGCTCGACTGACTATAACAGTAGCCCAAAAACGCTGGCAGCCCTCCACCCGGAGCTGACCCTGCAAACCCAAGGCTCGGTCGTTTTGGACTTAAACCAAGAGGAGGCACAAAAGCTGATTGGAAATATTGCGCGGGAATTGACCATCGACTACCGCATCGGCGGTATTGCGCTGGACCTGCGCAGCTGTATCCGGGATGGACGCATCCAGCTGGACAGCATCCGTTCCACCGTTGATTCTGTGGTGCAGCAGGTGCGAAAACAATCCTCCATCCTGCGCATCGGGCTGATTTTACCCGCTGAGATGGTACAGGGCAACAGCCTGCAAACTGAATTTCTGCGGCAGCTGATGCACGACGGCACCGTCAATTTCCTTCTGGTCGATTCTCGGCAGAAGATTGGCGACGGCAGCTATACCGACACCATCCGCCTGTGGAAAGAGATGCTGAAAACGCAGGGCGAACAGATGGAGCTGTTTGCCTGGCAGGATGCAAGCCGCATTTACTCACCCTTGAGTGAGCCTGCCTTTTACAGCGACCAAGAGGAATTGATCTTCCGAGCCTTTTCCAACCAGATCGACCAACTCAACGGTTCGGTGATTGATTCTCTTCGCAGCATCCAGCTTTCCCCTTCCCTTTCCGATGCCCTGTCCACCCGACAGAACACCTCCGGCTGGTACCTGGATACCGCCTTGCAGCAGCCGGACAGCCTGACCATCGGAAATCCCGAGGAATTGAGCTACTCCTCCGAAGACAGCTATCTGATTACCGGCTGGTGTGACCCCACCATCCCTCTGCTGCTCAACGACCAAAATTACGACGGCAGATATGGTGAAATCTCTGACGATGGATACTTTGCGCTCCAGGTCCCGCTCAAAATGGGCTCCAATCGCTATGTCTTTTCCCAGAATGCCCGCACTCGTTCGGTCAGCATCATCCGCTCTGCGGATGCCTCTGCCGAAAACACCCTTTCCCCTATCTCCGAAATCATTCCCGAGTCGGCATATCCTGCCAACAACGAGCCGGTCTCTATTTTAAATCCGGTCATTTTGAGCTGTATGGCTCCTTCGGGCGCACAGGTCAGCGCAGAACTCAACGGACACCTTTACACACTAACCCAGCAGGACCCTTCCATACGACCCGGTTATCCTGCACTCTTTTCTGCCACTGCACAGCTGGTGGAAGCAGAAACGCTGCAAATTTCGCGGCTGGGTCCGGTTTCCTACTCGATGGTTTATAATGGACAGCTGCGCCTTCAGACCTCCTTGGGTGAGCTGGTTCAGATTGGCAGCCAGCAGGACCTTGCCATCCAAACCACCGACCCGTTGACCGCTGTCTTTGCAGACCCTTCCGAGAAAAAGCTGCTGTATGCGTTGCCGCAGGGTACAAAGGACTATGTCACCTCCTCTACCGACGAATACTACTACCTGTACTCGGGAGGATGTATTCGTAAAAAGGCTGCCCGCATCCTCACCCGTAAGACCGACATCTACACCCTTTCCAAGAAAATTTCCAATGTGGTGATTCAAAGCACCAGCCGTGGCGAGTACATCACCTTTGTCGGCGGCAAAGGGCTTCCCTGTACCGTTTCCTATGATGCAAACGAGCGCACCGTTTCGCTCAGGCTCTCCCACGTCACCAACATGAACCGCCAGCTGGACTATTTAAGCAGCGACATCTTCTCCGACATCGAGGTACAGCAGCAGGAAAACGACATCCTGGTCACCCTGCCATTAAAAGAGGGGATGCCTTTCTATGGCTATCAGGTCACCTTCAACGGAGAAAATATCGTGGTCTATTTCCGCTCCCATCTTTCTTCGGATGCTAAACAGACCCAACAGCCGCTTAAAGGGCTCAACATCGTCATTGATGCCGGTCACGGTGGGCAGGACATCGGCTCCGACAGCCTGCTGGGCAACCAGAGCACCGATGAAGAACAGCTCAATCTGCTGATGGCACGCGCACTGTACGACCGTCTGCGTATTTTGGGCGCCAACGTTTTTCTCACCCGCTCCGGGCATGAAACGATGGCAGGTCTGGACCGCATCATGTTTGCACAATACCGCGAAGCCGACCTCTTTCTCTCCTTCCATCACTGTGCCGATGAACCGGGCATCTCCATTCAGTACAACGACAGCTTTTCCAAAAACTTTGCCGAGCAAATATCCGATGCCCTTTCTGCACGGCTGGATGTGCCGCAAAATTCGGTCACCCTTGCCAACACCTACTCGCAGGGTGTTTCCTTCTGCCCGTCGCTGACCGTCCAAACGGGCAACCTGCTCGACCCTTCCGATTACAGCCGATTGGTCAAGCCGGTCAATATCTACCGCACCGCCTATCAGATGGGTCAAACGCTTGAGGAATTTGTCCGCTCAACCAACGAGCAGTATACCAAAGCATCACTGATTCAGCAGGAGGTTGCTTCCAAAGAAAACAAGGACGATTTTTCTGCCAATTCAGTCATAAAAAAAGGGACACTGTAAAAAAGCAGTGTCCCTTTTTGCTATCCCGTTTTCTAGCGGATAGCATATTTTCCTTTACAGGTCAAAACTGCCATGCCCTTCTTTACAAAGGCATAGTCAAACAGATAGCCTTCCCGCTGGCTGCCTTCTGCCACCAGCTGCTCGAGCAGGTGGAACAGGTCGCTGTCATGGTAGGGCTGATAATCCTTTTTGACATAGCTCTTTAAATCGTAGTAAAGCACCAGCAAGCCTTTTTCCTCCAGCGATTTGAGCAGCCGGGCGCGTGCCTTCACCGGCTCCATTTCCTCATCCTGCCGTTCCAGATGAACTGCGTCCAGCGCAGTGCTGATCAGCTCATCCTCCCGGCTGCTGCGCAGCTCAAAGCGGCAGACCGGGTAGCGGTTTGCACCGGAAATCTCTTTGAGCAGCTGCTTTTCCTCCTGCGAAATGACCGGCGAACTGGTGTGATGGATACAAACGCTCATCCATCTTCCTCCTTTTCTTTATTTCATCCTTTGATTTTTGGGTTTCATTCAGCCCTCTTCGGGCTTTCTCTCGTCCAGTATACGACATCCCGAAAAAAATTGCAAGTGCAGCTTACAGTTTGACTGCCTGATAGCCCATCGAGCGCAGCTCCTCCACACTGACGGCGCGGGCAGGCAGCTCCGGTGTCAGGTGGTTAAGTCCTGCCTGACGAATCAGGTTTGGATAATCACGGTAGCTTACGCTTTCATCCGCTCGCCCATTGATTCCGTCCACCTGCGCATTCCAGGTAAACTGCCACATTCCATACGGCTTTTCAAAGTTTGGCTTGCTGACTCCCTCCTCTGCAATCCACCGGTCAAAGCGATCCAACTGTTTTGCGGACAGCTTGGTTTTAAACCAATCCACCGTGCTATAAATGGTCGCATAGTAACCTGCCTTTTCCAATGTGTCACAAAAGGCTGCGGCGATAGGCGCCAGATCTTCAATCTGCCGTTGCTCCGGCGCCTCTATATCCACTGCCAGCGGCAGGGTCAGCTGCTTCTCTTTGACTTTGCTTAAAAAGAAGTTTGCTTCTGCCACTGCTTCCGGCACAGTAGAGGCTCTTAGATAATGATAGGCTCCAACCTCCAGCTCGGCTTGTTTTGCCTGCTGATAATTTTTCTCAAAGGCAGGACTGAGGTAGCGCTCCCCTTCGGTCGCCTTGAGCATCACACCCCAGATGCCGTCTCGTTTGACCCGCTGAAAATCGACTTCGCCCTGGTAGGCAGATATATCCAATACACGTTGATTCATTCTTCATCCTCCTTTGGATGGGACTTTCCCACCCACCTTATCCTATGTTGCAGACAGCAGGTCGGTGCATTGCCGATTGGAAGCCGGGAAGTGTTCGCGCTCAGTATCTTGAAAATAAAGTTTTCGTCCACCTTTTGCAAAAGGTGGTGGTGTCCAGAGGCAACGCCTTTGGTCGTACTCCGCAGAGTGCGAAATACCTTTTCAAACAAATCAAAAGATAAAAACGTTAGGGGCTGGCTGTTGTTTTGATGCTGCCGCACGGCAGTGCGCCGGCTGCAAAGCACCGGCTTGAAGCCGGAGACTGTTCGCCTACGGTGCAAAGACGGGTAGATTGAGAAAAATAAAATTTTCATCCTCTTTTTTAAGTCAGCTCTTAAGACGGAATAAAACTTCTGATTATATCTAATTTTACAAGAAGTATAAGAAAATCAGTGCTGTAAAGTTGCTTAGCTTTACAGCACTGATTGCTCCATTTTTTATATTTGGAGCGCGATACGACCCTATTTCCCAGGAAAAACAACTGCTTATTCGAAGAAGATACCTGCTTTTTCCCTTGCCTGTTTCATCACGCGGCTGACATTCAGCGCCAGATTGCTGACATACTGATAGTATGGTCGATAGCGATTTGGCTCCTCAATAAAGCGTTTAAAGAAAGCCATCTCGTAGGACATCTGCCGGTATTTTTCCTCCGGTCCGGTCAGTAAGCGCTCTTCCCCATTGAGCGGAGTGAAGGTCATATCGACCAGATTGGAGATGCGCGGGATTCGGATGACACCGTCCTCCCCCTGGATTTCCGAGCCAATCACACCCTGCGCCGTTTTGGAATAGGTCAGCACAACCGTCTTATCTGCATACTGCAAGGTCACG
>FR880281.1:7946-18157 GCA_000435195.1 Clostridium sp. CAG:169
CGCAGCCGCTGGCATCTGCTCCGGTGTCCAAAAAGCGGGCGTGCGCATCCACCTTATCCGGCACACCAAACAGGATGATGGCAGGATACAGGCAGTAGATTCCAAGGTCCATCAGACCGCCGGTTGCCATCTTCGGGTTAAAGATGTTTGGGACCTCTCCCCGCAGATATGCCGGATATTTGGAGGAATACTGGGAAAAGTCGAATCTTGCCAGATGCACTCTGCCCAACCGCTCGACCGCACCTTTGAGCACCTGCATCTGCGGCAGGTAGACCCCAATCAAAGCCTCCAGGTAAATCAGCTGTTTTTGCTGTGCCAGCTGCTGCAATTCTTCCAGCTGTTCCGGCTCCACCGTGATAGGCTTTTCACAGATGACGTGCTTGCCGTTCTGTAAAAACAGTTTGCTCTGCTCATAGTGCAGGCTGTTTGGGCTGGCGATGTACACCGCGTCGATTGTATCGTCCTGTGCCATCTGCTCCAAATCGGTGTAGACCTTCTGCGCTCCCCATTCTCTGGCAAACAGCTCTCCCCGTTCTCTGCCACGGGAATAACAGGCAACGTATTCCACCTCCGGCACCTCCTTGGCGCCTCGCAAAAACTCACCGACAATCCAACCGGTCCCAACTGTTGCGAATCGGATCATATCTTTTTCCTCCTGTCTATTTTTTATCTCCACATGACTACCAGATATTGTATTTTTATTATAGCATGATGAAGACCCAATCACAAGATATGCACCGATGTTATCTTTTAGACAAAGAAGTCCAAATGTTGTATTTTCAGACAAAACGACAAAAAAGACAGCCTGAAAACACAGGCTGTCTTTTAAGGTCAGTTAAAACTTCAGTTTGGCAAGGTCGGACGCACCCGAAACATAGGTGGAGAAATTGTACATCACAAAGATGTCGTCAAACTCCTCCTGCATCAGCTCCTTGGTGCTTTTTGCCATATACCGCAGGTCGACTACAATGATTTCATCATAGTTGTAGGTCAGATACGGGATCATGCTGTTGGCATAGGAATCCTTGAACAACAGCAGGCGGCTGGTTTTGCCCTCCTGGTGGTTCAGGTTGTGGTTGCTTTTGATTTTGACATAGCCGCTGTTTCCCCACATAAAGGCAGCGTACTTGTCCCGCACCTCAAATTTGCGCTGGTCCATCATGCCGTCTACCCGCAGCAGCTCCAAGCCGTCCTCCTGTACCACTTCACCCAGCTGTGCCAGCTGCTTGTCCTGCTGCAAATTGGCAACAAAGGCAAACTCGTCCACGTCCACATCATACCAGGTGATGGTGTCCGCCGGCTGAGATGGGCGCTTAGCTTTGGAATAGAAGGTTCCGTAAAAATCCTCCACCTTGTTTTCTTTCAGTTCCTCCAGCGAAACCGGCGTCAAGCCCTTCTGCTCGCAGTAGGCAACATAGGCATAATAGGCACCCAGGGTGGTCCAGTGGTGGTCGGTTCGGTAGTAGATATACTCATCCTTGTGCTGCGAAAGTGCATCGGAAAAGTCCACAATCTCCAGCTGGTCGTCCACTTCACGCAGCGTCTGGTAAATCTGCTGGGTATACGCCTGCTGGTCGGCTCCCGGAAATCCGGTCGGAACCTCATCCTCCAAAATCGCATAGGAGTTTGGCACCAGCGAGAAGGTGATTGGCTGGTCGTACATCTGAAGGAAGGAGGAAACCATTCCGTTGGAGCGGTCCAGCGAGGTCTGTTTGACGATGTTGGTGCCGGCATTGGCTGGGTAGTTTTGGTCCTCCACGATTTCCAGCTTTTCCATCAGGTAATGGTCGTCGCCGTAGGTGACCCCGTGGCTTTCGATTCTGCCCAGACCCATATCGGCAACTGCTTTCATGCTAATCCAGTTGTCCCTGCCTAAAAACTGCTCATTGATATATTTGACATACTTGCTGCCAAAACTGCCGTCCACAAAGCTGCTCCAGGAAAAGGCGGGCTTTTGTGCCAGCGAGGTGTTCTCAAATTCTGAAAAAGCGCGGTCGCTGTTGAAGACGTCCACCAGAAAAAAGACGCTGATAAAAAGAGCAAACAGGACAGCGATTGGATACTGCAATATCTTTTTCATCTGCTATCCTCCTTAAAAGTTAAAGTACAAAAATGGGCTGTAGGTGGAATCGACCATAAAGGAGATGGACACCAGCAGTACCCCTGCCAAAAAGACGGTGCGAACCACCTTGTTTTTGCCGACCGTCTGCGCTGCAATCTTGAAAAACGGTGTAGATGCCAAAATGCACAGCAGGAACATCACTGCGTAATCCCGCAGATAATACAGCCAGTCGATGCCGCCCTTGAGGGAGAACAGTCGTCCAAACAGCTCGCCCAAAGTGGACAAATCAGAAATAGCAAACAGCGCCCACCCCAGCATGACCAGGAAAATCAGGTAGATGTGCGACAGCACCCTGCTTTTTTCCAGATGCTTGAGCAGAAAGCTTTTCTCAATCATCAGAAGAACAAAGAAGTACAGTCCCCAGAAGATGAAGTTCCATGCGGCGCCATGCCAGAAGCCGGTCAAAAACCATACCACAAAGATATTAAAAAACTGTCTGCTGCGCTTGACACGGTTGCCACCCAGCGGGATGTAAACATAATCGCGGAACCAGGAGCTGAGGGTGATGTGCCAACGCCGCCAGAATTCGGTGATGCTTTTGGAGATGTAAGGGTAGTTAAAGTTCTGTGGGAAATAGAAGCCCAGCATTCTGCCCAGACCAATCGCCATCAGCGAATAGCCGCTGAAGTCAAAATAAATCTGGAAGGTGTAAGCCAGCAAGCCCATCCACGCCAAAGGGGTGGAAACGTTGGTAAAGCCCAGGGTCTGTACCTCGGTCCAAAGTGCGCCAACGGTGTCCGCCAGCAAAATCTTGCTGCCCAATCCCATGATGAACAGCCCAACACCTTCTTCCACCTGTGCCAGTGTGATGGTGCGGTGTTTCATCTCCTTGCTGATGTCGGGATACAGAACAATCGGTCCGGCAATCAGCTGCGGGAACAGGACAACGAACGCACCAAAATCAATCAGATTGTGCTCCACCTTGATTTTTCGTCTGTATACATCAATGGTATACGCCAGAATCTGGAAGGTGTAGAAGCTGATGCCCAAAGGAAGATGGAATTCCGTCGAACTGAGCAGCGGCAAGCTGGTCCCGAACAGGGCATTGATGTTGCCCACAAAGAAGTTGGTATATTTAAAGAAGAGCAGGAAGCCCAAGGTGATGGCAAACGCCAGCCAAAAACAAATCCTGCGCAGCTGCGGGCGTTGGTCATAGCGCTCCATCAACAGTCCCGCAACATAGTTGACCCCAATCGAAATCAACATCACTGGGAAAAACTTCGGTTCTCCCCAGGTATAAAAGAACAGGCTTGCCAAAAACAGCACCGTGTTCTTGAATCGGAAAGGAACCAGATAATAAATCAAAAAGGTGATGGGAAGAAATCGGAACAAAAAGAGCAGGCTGCTGAAAACCAAAATCTCTACCTCCAAACAAATTTGTATTTTTATAAAAGGCAAAGTCCCAAATCGGGACAAAAGCGCCTCCCATTAAATTAACAGATTTTGCGCCAAATATCAAGTCGTTTTTTTGTTCCTGCACACTTTTTCTGTTGACGCATCCTCTCTTTATCAATAGTGTCTTTTACGACAGGTTTTATTCCCACCTCTTTCTATTTTAGGAAAATAAATCTTTTTCACTTTATCCATCACCGAAAAAAAAGCCTCCTGCGACTGTTCGCCGCAGAAGGCAAAAAGGCTATTGAAAGTATCCGTCGATAATCTGTTCGGCTCGCTGCATCTCACGGTCATACCCTTTCGTGGAATCTCCAGCAATCACCAGAAACAGGTAGTTGCCCTTTTCAATGATTTTTCCTGCCTGTGCCTTGTCATACTGATCCGGCAGATATTCCTTAAAGTTTTCGACCACCGTTTCCTTGCGTTTTTCCAGAGCAGAGCGCACTGCATCTACCCTGCCCTCCTTCACCTTGACACCAATGATGTGGTCTGCCGAGGTGTTCACCGAGGAATATTCTCCATAATACTCCTCGATGTCGGAAGGATTCAGTCCAAAG
Organism: Clostridium sp. CAG:169; assembly: GCA_000435195.1. Lineage (GTDB taxonomy): Bacteria > Bacillota > Clostridia > Oscillospirales > Ruminococcaceae > Negativibacillus. Next base: position 12,021 of record FR880281.1, read on the forward strand.
ACCTCCTGAAGGCTTGCCTGGTCCATCTTCTGCGGCATGGTGATGCCAAGGGTTTCTCCCAGCTCCATGATGACATCCTGGATTCGGCTGCCGGCTGCCATCAGCATACCCTGTTCATTTTCCATCATCTTTTTGGCAGCATTGGCTCCGTCATCCAGCAGATCCTTTGCTCCTTTTGCGGCATCTTTTCCTGCCTGCTTACCCTGCTGCACCACGTTCGGGCGGTTGTCGTTTGTGTCGGTCGCTCGTTTCTCACCACAGCCGGTCAAGAGCAAGGCAGCCACCAGCCCTGCGGTCAAAGCAGCTTCGGTCATTTTCTTCATCATATTCCCTCACTTTTGTGGTTTTTCAGTTCCAAGCGCTGCATCATACAGCGCAGCATTAGTGTATGCTGCAAAGAGCGGGAATATGTTTTTCTTTTTTAAAAATTTCTGAGAAACAAGGTAGATTTTGTCAAAAGCCTACTTGAGGGTCATACCGTCCTTGAAGGCATTTCCGACCTTTTCGCCCAGAACCAGATAGGTGCTGTTGACCGGGTCAAAGGTAATCGGCTGCCATTTCTGCGGGTCGATTTTGCCATTCTCCGACAAAACCTCCTCTTTTGCGCTGACGTTGACGATTTCGCCCACCAGACGTCCGGTTTCTTCATCGTAGCTGACCAGACGGCAGTCAAGAGTCATTGGAAGCTCGTCGATGACCGGTGCATCCACAAACTCGGATGGAGTGGTATGGAAACCGGCTTTCTCCATCTTGTTTGGCTCGTTGTTGCCCGAAACCACACCGACATAGTCGCAGGCGACCACATGGGCAGCATCCGCCATGCTGACAGTGAAGGCTTTGCGGGCAAGGATGTTTTGGGTCGTCTTATGTCCGGCGCTGACGCAGATGGAGATGTGGTTGCTTTGGCTGATGGCTCCCCATGCAGCATTCATCGCATCGGCAGTTTTGTCCTCATTATAGGTAGCAATAATCAGGACCGGCATTGGATACAGCCAGGATTTTGGACCAAAATTCTTTCTCATAGCAAATTTCCTCCCTAAAGATTATTTTGGTAGTGGATAAGCAGAACCCTTTGTTCCTCTATATCCGTTACGCTGTTTTCTCTGATGGTATTATCTTCATTTTAAATCCAACTTCCGTTCCTGTCAACCGCATCTTTGTTGATTCTGACAAAAGAAAATCCATTTCGTACAGAGTATAGGCAAGAATTTCGCTTGTTTTGTAAAATATAACAGTTTTTTTCTTTTAGATATGTACTTTTCAAATAGTTTCGTGTATAATGATGGTATCAAATTGTTTCTCAGATTATCCGGTTTATATGGAGAGGTGTTTTTTATGGCATTGACCGTAGGTGAAATCTTAAATATGGAAGAGTTCCGGGAATACCGTGTACTTTGCGGCAAGCGCGGTCTGGCGCAGGAAGTATCCAATGTGACCGTTATGGATACTCCCAACCCGCAGGAATGGACCCGTCCCGGGGAGCTGGTGGTCAGCTCCGGCTTCATCCTTCAGCAAAATGTTCCCGATTTAGTATCCTTTGTCCGCAAGCTGGCACAGACCGAAGCTTGTGCCCTCTTTTTAAAGCTGGGCGCTTATCTGCCACAGCTGAGCGATGAGGTCATCGCTGCTGCCAACGAAATGGCATTTCCAATCGTCAGTATGCCGGTCAACTGTGCGATTGCCGACATCATCAACCCCATTCTCAAAAAGCTGATTGACGTGCAGTCCTCTGCAATTCGTCTGTCCGAAAATATTAGCACTTCCTTTATCAATACCGTTATCAATGGCGGTGGCATCTCGGACATCGTCAACACCATTTCTACCTTGCTCAATCAAAATATTGCCTTTTATGACGTCGCCTTCAATAAAATCTATCCTTCCAAAAATGCTTCCCTGTGCGAGGATTTTAAGGACAGCTTCTCTTTGCTCTATCCCCATCTGCGGGTCACCCTGGAGGATAAGGACTACGGATTCATCGTCATTATTGATGACAAGCGTCAGGAACTGAGCGACTATGAAACGATGATTCTCAGCCATGCTTCCACTGCCTTAAAGCTGATTGCGCAGAAATACATCTCCAATATGGAGATTGAATCCCGTTACCGCGACGGCTTTGTTCAGGACATCGTCCTTAACAACATCAAAAGCTTGCAGGAGGTCATCAAACGCGGCAAAATCTATGGCTGGGACCTCAGTGAAAAATATTATACCACCGTTATTGTTGACATCGACGATTTTAAAATTCAGTACCTCAACATCCGCAACAAAAAGGACAGCGAAGATATTGAAAAGCACAACGATGAGATATTCGATTATTCGCTCAAGCATTTCCGCAAATTCTTCAAAAGCGTACTGTATACAAAGTTTACCGACAGCACCGCTTTCATCATCAAGCACGACAAGCCGGATGACGTCATCACCGAGCGTCTGATTGCCTGCTGCAACAGTCTGCGGGAGGAACTGCGCACCCAGTACAATTTCACCGTCACCATCGGTGTCTCCGAAGCCAAAGATACCATCATGGGCTGCCATCTCGCCTATCAAGAGGCACAAAAAGCGGTCAAAATCAGCCGCCTGATTTACAAACGCGACAATGTCATGGTCTATACCGAGCTTGGTATCTATAAATTCCTGGACGGTATCAAGGATAACGCCAGCGTTCGGGAGTTTTATAAGGAGTACATCGACAAGATTTGCCGCCACGATGAGCTGCACAACACCGACTTTATGGAAACGCTCATCAACATCGTGCAGAACGGCTGGAACCTCAAGCTGGCTTCGGACACCATGTACCTGCATTACAATACCATCAAGTACCGCTATAAGAAGATTGAGGAAATCTCGGGACTGAACCTCGACCGCACCGAAGAAAAGCTGAGCATGGAGCTTGCTGTCAAAATCTACTTGATGAACCACATCTAACCAGCTTGAAGCTGGACACAGTTTCGCGCTTTGGCTTTATATAAAACAGCAGTTTCAGCACACGGCAATCGCTTTCGTTATCACACTCGCTCGACACTTTGAAACCAACGTTTTCGTCCACCTGTTTTAAAAGGTGGTGGGTATCCAAAGGGCAAAGCCCTTGGTCGTACTCCGCAGAGTACGAAACACCTTATCAAACAAAATAAAATATAAAAATCGTTAGGGTCTGACTGCTGTTTCGATGCTGCCGCACGGCAGTGCGCTGGCTGCAAAGCAGACAGTTTCTACCGGCTTGACCGGCTTGAAGCTGGACACAGTTTCGCGCTTTGGCTTTATATAAAACAGCAGTTTCAGCACACGGCAATCGCTTTCGTTATCACACTCGCTCGACACTTTGAAACCAACGTTTTCGTCCACCTGTTTTAAAAGGTGGTGGTGTATGGCGCATGCCGCAGCGGGCGGAACCTTATCGTTTCAGCGCATTTTGGAAAGCTTGAAAATTGATTTCAAGTAGAGAGTATCCCTTAAAAATCAAAACCCAAACAAAAAGTCCATCCCGATAGGGATGGACTTTTTTACTTGCGTTGATTTTATTACTTCTTGCAGCCCAGGTAGAGCAGGATCAGGTTGATGGTGCTCTCCAAAGCGGAGTAATGGGTGCGCTCCATACCATGAGAAGCATGAACGCCAGGACCGATCAGTGCGCCCTTGACGTTGTTGCCGCCATGCAGGGTTGCACCGACATCCGAGCCGTATCTTGGGTAAATATCGACTGCGTATTTCAGACCGTTTTCTTTTGCCAGCTCGATGAGCTTGCTGGTCATCAGGTAATCGTATGGACCACCGGAGTCTTTTGCACAGATGGATACATCATACTCGGTGCAGGTCAGATCCAGACCAATGCAGCCCATGTCAACGGCAATTACTTCGCGGACATCGGATGGAACATAGGATGCGCCGTGACCAACCTCTTCAAAGACAGAGATAAAGAATTTGGTCTTGTACTGTGGTTTCAGACCTTTATCCTTCATCATCTTCAAAACGGTCAGCAGACAAGCAACGCTGCCCTTGTCGTCGATGAAACGGGATTTGAGGAAGCCACTTTCGGTGACAACTGTCTTTGGATCATAGCAGATGTAGTCGCCTACCTGGATACCCAGATTGAGGACGTCTTCTTTGCTGTGAACCTGTTCGTCGATGCGGACCATCATGCTGTCCTCTTCTCTGGTTCTGCTGGCTGCATCTGGATGAACGTGTACAGCTGCGCTTTCGCACAGGATGGTGCCGGTGTAAACTCTGCCATCTCTGGTGTGGATGCGGCAGTATTCACCGTCGAGGGTCGGCATGATTGGACCACCGATTTTGGTGAATTTGAGGTTGCCGTCTGCTGTAATGGAACGAACCATCAGACCAAGTGTGTCCACATGAGCGGACATCATAACGGTTCTGCTGTTGTCCTCACCTTCGATGGTGATGATGCCGCAGCCTTTTTCGATCTGCTCAAACTGGTAACCCAGCTCGGTTGCGATCTTCTCTACTTCCTTTACTACTGCGTGATAATAGCCGCTTGGACTATCGATGCCAAAGATTTTTTTTACGGTGTCAAAAAGATATTCCTTGTATTCTGCTACCTGAAAAACATCCATGACTGATACCTCCCTGATTTTTTATTCATTTATCGGAATTGCTCCGGTAAATTCCAATTCTCGTCCGGCTTGAAGCCGGACACAGTTCGCCTACGGCGCAAAGACGGGTGGATTGAGAAAAATAAAATTTTCGTCCACCTTTTTTTAAAGGTGGTGGGTATCCAAAGGGCAAAGCCCTTGGCGCACGCCGCAGCGGGCGGAACCTTATCCTTTAAGCGCATTTTGGAAAACTTGAAAACTTTTTGCAAGTGAAAAAGTTTTCAAAAGCCAGGTGCGAGTAGAGACTCTCCCTCAAAAATCATCCGGTGGATGATTTTTGACAATACCAGCTTGAAGCTGGACTCAGTTTCGCGCCTTGGTCTTGTACAAAACAGCAGTTTTAACACACGGCAACGCTTTCGTTATCGCACTCGCTTGACGTGATTCCACTTAAACCTCGATGCGCGCCCATTTCCCGGTGCGGAAACGCATTCCGTTGAGCAAGCAGCGCATACACTGGTCGATGAACAGCGAGAACCACGCGCCGACCAGTCCCAGTCCGACCGGATAACACAGCAGCCATGCGCTGATTGGACGGATGATGGCAATGCTGATAAAGGCAGTGACCGCAATATATTTTGCATCCCCTGCTCCGCGCAGACAGCCGGTGTAGGAAAGCGCCGAGGTCTGAATGACGGTGGTCGCTGCAATAATCAGCATCAGCTGCCCTGCCTGCCGGATAATCTGCGGCTCGTTGGTGAACAAGCCGACCAACTGATAGCGGAAAACCACAAAAAAGATTGCCAAGGCTCCCGAAATGCCATACAACAGGACCTTGTTGACCTTGACATACAACTTTGCCATATCGGGACGTTTGGCTCCCATCGACTGACCAACCAGTGATGCAATCGCAATGCTGAACCCATCTCCAAACGCAAAGGAGAGGTTGATGATGTTCATGCAGATCTGGTGGGTCGCAAACGCCATCGTGCCCAAGTTGGCAACGATTTTGACGTAGGTGAAAAATCCGATGCGCATAAAGACCTGCTCGATCAGCGCACTGTAAGAAATTCCCCAGATGCTGCGCAGGCTTTCCTTGTCCGGTTTCCAGCCGGAGCGCAGATTCAGATGAAGATATGTATCATGCGGCAGCAACGAACGGATGGAAAGCAGGCAAGCCACTGTACTTCCCAGAATCGTGGCAATCGCCGCACCCTTGACTTCCAGTCTTGGAAAGCCTAAATTTCCCTGAATCAAAAGATAGTTAAAAATCAAATTGATAAAGTTGGAGGTCAGGTTGGTGGTCATCGCAATGCGGGTATTTCCCACCCCTCGCTGGGCGGCATTGACCGTCAGTCCCACGCACATCGGCATAAATCCAATCATAATGATGCGGAAGTATTCGACTGCATACTCCATCGAGTCTGCCTGTGCGCCGGAAAACGCCATGATGGGTTCGGCAAAGGTGTAGCCAATCATCGACAGCACCAGCGACAGACAAGCGGAAATCATCAGAGCCGAACGCAGACATTTCTGCGCTCCCTCCCTGTTCTCCTGCCCTCTACGACGAGCCACAACAGTAGTAACACC
>FR880281.1:18195-18830 GCA_000435195.1 Clostridium sp. CAG:169
GAGGGAATTGATCAGCGCCAGCAGCAAAAACTTCGGCTGATTGGTCAAGCCTACGGCAGCAATCGCCTGATGCCCCAGACCACCGACCATCATGACATCCACCGAGGATACCAAGCTGACCAGCACCGTTTCGGTGGCAGACGGCCAGGCGATGCGCAAAGCCGTCCGGTAAGCCTCCTTTGTCGATGGGACCGGACCTAAAAACTGTATCTTTCGACCGAGATGTTCACAGGAAATATATTTTGACCAGTTCAAAGCTGTACCCTCCTCACAACAAAATACACCTGCTCAAATCAAACTATTTAAGCTCCGCTATGGTGACTCCGTTTTCTCCCTCGCCATAAACTCCCAGGCGGAAGGAACGAACAGCCTTATGATTTTTTAAATGTTGCTGGATTGCATTTCGCAAAGCTCCGGTCCCTTTACCGTGGATAATGGTGATGGTTTTAATTCCCATCAGCAGGCAGCTGTCGATATACTGATCAACCATCATGATGCCTTCTTCGATCGTCTGTCCGCGCAGGTCGATTTCGCTGCTTGCGCTGCGCTGAGATTTATCGGTCAGCGTGCGGGTCACCCCGCCGCCGTTACTCTTCTTTTCCATTCGATTCAGCTGGCGACGGCGCTTTTTATCC
>FR880281.1:18848-30459 GCA_000435195.1 Clostridium sp. CAG:169
CCCCCAGCCGCAGGTCGCTCACCGGCACCTTGGTCTTGATGATGCCCGCTTGCACCTGCACATTTCCGGCATTGTCCGGGTCGGAAAGCAGGACGCCTTCCTCATTGAGCTGGGTAATCAGCACCAAATCGCCTTTTTTAAACGGACGCGGAGGGGTGTATTCCTCCTTCACCCTGCCGATGACCGGGTTGGCAGTGTCCTCCAGACGGTTGATATTGGATCGGTAGGAGGATTTTGCACCCTGCACCAGCCTGGAAAATTCCTCGCTTTCCTTCTGGCGGCGGATGTCATCCAGCTCCTGCAGCAGCTTTTCCGACTCTGCTTTTACCGAGGAAACGATACGGTTTGCTTTTTCCTGTGCGTTTTGCAGCTCGCGGTCCATCTGTTTGTAGGTCTTTTGCTTAAACTGCTCCAGATTTCTCTTGGATTCCAGCTGCTCTGCACGCAGGCGGTCGACCTCTTCCTTCTCCTTTTCCAGCTCCTGTCGGGTCTGGTCCAGCTGAGAAAGGACATCTTCAAAGCGGGTCTTTTCCGCAGAGATATTGCGTTTTGCCGCTTCGATGATTTCCTCCGGCAGTCCCAACCGCTGGCTGATGGCAAATGCGTTGGATTTGCCGGGAATTCCAATCAGCAGACGGTAGGTCGGCTTGAGGGTTTCCACATCGAACTCGCAGCTTGCGTTGCAGACGCCCGGCGTTTGCAGAGCATATTCCTTGATTTCCGCATAATGGGTAGTCGCACCCACCTTGGCGCCGTACATGGCAAGGCGCTCCATGATGGAGATTGCCAAAGCAGCGCCTTCGACCGGGTCGGTACCCGAACCCAATTCGTCGATCAGCACCAGGCTGTCCGAATCGGCTTCCTCGATGATGGAAACGATGTTGGTCATGTGCGCCGAGAAGGTGGACAGGCTTTGCTCGATGCTCTGTTCGTCACCGATGTCCACCAGCACCTTCTTGTACACCGAAATGCTGCTGTTTTCTGCGACCGGCAGCATCAAACCGCACATCGCCATCAGGGTCAGCAGACCCATTGTTTTTAAGGTAACAGTTTTACCGCCAGTGTTTGGACCGGTGATGACCAAGGTATTAAAATCCTTGCCCAGATTGACATCGATCGGGACCACCTTCTCCGGGTCGATCAACGGATGACGGGCGCGTTTTAAGTCGATCTCGCCGGTTTGCAGAATGTTCGGCACCGTTGCCTTCATCTTATAAGCCAGGGATGCCTTTGCAAAATACAGGTCGATTTCGACCAACGAGCGATAGCTGTAAATAATCGACTCGGCAAACTCGCCCACCTTGACCGAAAGCTCCATGATGATGCGGTCCACTTCCTGCTTTTCCTTTGCCTGAAGCACCCGAATCTCATTGTTTGCCTCAACGACTGCCATCGGCTCGATGAAGAGGGTCGCGCCGCTTGAGGAGGTATCGTGTACCAGACCTTTGATTTCCGAGCGATATTCGCTCTTGACCGGTACAACGAATCTTCCGTCACGCTGGGTAACCAGCGCTTCCTGCAAATATTTGCTCTGGGTCGGGGATTTGATCAGCTGGTCCAACCGTTCCCGCACCCGCAGCTTTGCCTGATTGATCTTTCTTCGCAGGCTTGCCAGTTCGGCGCTGGCGCTGTCCGCCAACTCTTCCTCCGACAGAACCGCGTTGTCTATCGTGTTTTCCAGCTCTCTGTTCGGGGTCAGCACCTCAAACAGAGGGTCCAGCGAGGTACTTTCGCCCTCGCAGCGTTTTCTCCAATCCTTGACCGAGCGGATGTTGTGCAGCACCGATGAAACGTCCATCAGTTCCCGCAGCGAAAGGTTGGAGCCTTTTTCTGCCTTGCGCAGTGCCATCTCGCAGTTCTTCAGTTTATGTAAAGACGGCGAGGTGTATCTTGCGCTGAGCATATAAGCATCGGAGGTCTTTTTCATCAAAAGCTGGACGGTAGAAAAATCATCGGACGGTGTCAGCGACAGAGCCATGCGTTTGCTGTCATCGCAGTTGGCTTGGTCTGCCAGCTTTGCCAGCACCTTGTCCAGCTCCAGCGTATGAAAATACCGCTGTGCCTGATACATTTATTTCACTTCCTCATTTGTGATTGCTTGTGGTGTTTGCGGCTCCGCAGACTCCTGTGGTACAGGGCGCTGCAACAACGGCTTCATCAGCGACTGTTGCAGCGAGCGGGTCTGGGCGCGCAAATTGTCATAAAATTCCTGGGAGGGAAAGCGTTTGTCCAGGTGGGTGTTCAGGTAAACCTCGGTGAGTATCCCTAGGTTGTACAGCCCTGCCTCACTCATTTTGAAGCGGAAAACCCGATTTCCCTGCGCAAACACAATGTGCCGCATGGCTGCCAGCTGGTCCTTGGTCAATGGGACATACCCCTGCGGTTTTTCTTGCTCACAGCAGTTTGCACAAAGCAGCTTGCCAGTATAGTGTGAAAAGTAGAACTGCTCCGCCTGATACTGCCCGCAGCAGGTGCATCCCACCAGGTCGGGCATATATCCTGCCATCGTCAGCAGCCGCAGCTCGAACAAAGGCTTGATAAAGTCCACCGTGCGCTGGTCGGTTTCCAGCAGATGCAAACAGTTGAGCATCAGACTCAGATATTCCTGCGCCGGTTCTCCCTGCGGGACCAAGGTTTCGGCAAGCTCTCCCATATAGGCTGCCAGGCTGGTCTTTTCCAAATCCTCCCGCAGATGATAAAAAATCCGGTTGGTTTCCGCTCCATCGACACAGTACTGGTCCTTATTAAAAAAAATCAGAAAGTCGGAATAGGAAAACAGGTCAATAGCAGCAGCCAACGAACTGCGCATCTTGCGCGAAGTGCGAATAAACGCCTTGATGACGCCATATTCTCCGGTCAGGATGGTCAGCATCCTGTTATCGTTGCTCAGGACCTTCTCCCGTATGACCAGTCCGCTCGTTTTCAGCAGCATCTGTCCCTGTCCCTTCTCTGTCAATCTGTGCGCAGTAGTTTAGATAATCGGCAACCGTTCCGCTTTGTTCAAACTGCATCCATGCAGCAAGGCGTTCTTTGTCTTCTCTCATGGCAACCACTCCTGTAAATTGTTTTACAGAAATCAGTATGCCCAGATTTTCTCTCTTTTTGCAGTCGGGATATTTTAATTAAAGCCCAGGTCGCGGATGGAAAATTCGCTGTTTCTCCAATCCTCACGAATCTTGACCCAACACTGCAAATTGACCCGGCTTTCCAGGAAGGATTCGATTTCGGTGCGGGACTCGCTGGCGATTTTTTTGAGCATCGCTCCCTTTTTGCCGATGATCATGCCCTTGTGGCTGGATTTTTCACACAGGATGGTGGCATCAATATCCATGATGTCCTTGCCTTCCCGCTCCCGCATCCGCTCGATGACCACTGCGGTTCCGTGCGGAATTTCATCGCGCATATTGCGCAGGACCTTTTCCCGGATGATTTCTGCCACGATCACCTTCTCCGGCTGGTCGGTCAGGGTATCATTTGGGAAAAAGTGTGGTCCTTCCTGTGCCTGCTGCTGAATCAGCGAAAGCAGCAGATCGGTTCCGTCCTTCTCACGGACACTGATAGGAACCACCTGCTCAAAGTCATACAGCTTGGAGATGGCAACCATCTTTTTGACCATATCTTCTTTGTTTGCCAGCGCATCGATTTTATTGATGACCAGAATAGCAGGCAGATGCAGTTCCTTAATATTTTCAATCAGAGCAAGCTCCGACTCGGTGATGTCGCCAAACGGGTCGGTGACAAAAACAGCACAGTCCACGTCGCCCACCGAATCGGTCACCTGCTTGACCATGTAATCGCCCAGCTTGTTCTTTGGTTTGTGCAGTCCCGGGGTGTCGATAAAGACCAGCTGCACCTCATCCTGTGTCAAAACACCGGTGATGCGGGTGCGGGTGGTCTGCGGCTTATCCGAAATGATGGCGATTTTCTCTCCCACCAGGAGGTTGAGCAAAGAAGATTTACCCACATTCGGTTTTCCTACAATGGCAACAAATGCCGATCTTGTCATGTATATCCTGCCTTTCGTTTGTTGTCAACAATCTTTATTCTTTCCGGTTGTACCGCGGTCGGTAAAAAAGAGGACAAAGCATCCTGCACACACTACCGCTATCAGCAGCACAATCGTTCGGGTGGGCGAGGAGAAAATCTCCTGCATCAACCGGCGAAGCACCTGCGGTTTCCAAAACAAAAACAATCCGACCCCCACCGAAGCGATAGCATTGACCAGCACCGCTCCTGCTGCCGCATCCTTTGCCAGCTTTGCCAGTGGATTGCGCTGCGGACAGCACAAATCCACCGTTCGTTCAATCGCGGTGTTGACAAGCTCCGCCGAAATCACCAACGCGATGGTCAAAATCAGCAGCGCCAGCTCCGACCGCTCCAAAGCAAAGTATCTTTGAAAGTACAGCACAAAGGCAGCTGCCGTCAGGTGAAAGCGCAGGTGTGGTTCCTGCCGAATCGCCTGCAAAATTCCGCTGCCTGCCGCTGCAAAGGACGAAAAAAGGTTACTCCTGTACATCTTCTTCGCCCACAAAGCTCATATCTCTTTGCAGACCCAGCTTGGTCAGTACCAGCTCTTCCTTCTCACGCATCCGCAGCGCCTCCAGGTTGCTGCCTTCGTGGTCATAGCCCAACAGATGCAGCATCGAGTGTACTGTCAAAAAGCCGATCTCTCTGCGCAGCGAATGTCCGTACATCTGTGCCTGCTCGATGGCACGTTCCACCGAGATGACGATGTCGCCCAGCATATAAGCGCCGGTTTCATTGTTGTAATCATAGACGCCGTTTTCTCCCAACGGGAAGGAAAGAACATCGGTCGCGGTGTTTTTGTCGCGGAACTCATTGTTGAGCTGCTTAATCTGCTCGTTGTCCACAAAGCTGACGCTGACCTCTGCCGCACCCTGAAAATCCTCCATGGTCAATACGGCGCTGCAACAGCGTCTGACCAGCAAGCGGATGCCGGTCGGAATTTTAACTGCCTTCTGTTTATTCGAAATTGAAACTTTTACTCCATCCATACTCTATCTGCGAGCCTCCTTATTATGATACCTTTCATATGCTGTAATAATATCCTGCACCAATTTATGTCTGACAACGTCCTTTTCGGTCAGGCGCATGATGGCAATATCGTCGATATTCTTCAGCACCTTCACCGCTTCAATCAGTCCCGAGCGCCCTGCGTTGGGCAGGTCGATCTGGGTGACGTCGCCGGTTACGATTGCCTTTGAGTTAAAGCCCAATCGGGTCAAAAACATCTTCATCTGCTCCGGTGTGGTGTTCTGCGCCTCATCCAGAATGATAAAAGAATCGTCCAGTGTTCGACCGCGCATATATGCCAGCGGTGCCACCTCGATGCAGCCCTTTTCCATGTTCCGTTGAAAATTTTCCGGGCCCATCATGTCAAACATCGCATCGTACAATGGGCGCAGATATGGGTCCACCTTGTCCTGCAAATCTCCCGGCAGAAAGCCCAGCTTTTCCCCTGCTTCCACCGCCGGACGGGTGAGGATGATGCGGCTGACCTGCTCATCACGGAAGGCACGCACCGCCATTGCTACTGCCAGATAGGTCTTTCCGGTGCCGGCAGGTCCGATGCCGAAGGTGATGGTGTTGTTCTGGATTGCATCGGTGTATTTTTTCTGTCCCAGCGTTTTGGGCTTGACCGGCTTGCCCTTGACCGTCACCGCGATGCAGCTGTTGTTCATCTGCACCATGCTCTGCTCGCTGCCCTGTTCCACCAATGTAATCACATAGCGGACATTCTGTTCCGACAGGGTCCCGTCCTTTGCAATCATCGCAAGCAGGGTGTCCACTGTGCGCTGCGCTTTGGAAACCGCCTCGCTTTCGCCGGTGATTTTCACCTCGGTGCCGCGGCAGACAAGATGCACGCCAAAATGCTCTTCAATAATTTTTGCGTTCTGGTCCGCATTTCCAAACAGGATCAGAACCTGTTCTATTTTTTCAATCTGCAATACCTGTTCGATGAATTTTCCCTCCAAAAATATATTAAAATAACAATCTTTCAATTTTCGTTAGTAATTATACCACATCAAATCATTTTTTTAAATACTTTGTCAAAATTCAAGTGCAATATTTGTCATTTTGCTCAAAATTTCGTTCAAATTTTCTCTCATCTTTTTCTTTGTTCCCATTTAGAATCCCATCGAGATGAAAGCATCTGCTATCAAAAGTATCATGCTTTTTATTTTCCCTATTCTATATTATATCATAGCTCGCATTGGATTGTCATTTGTGCAACTTTACTATTTATTTTCGCGCATCTTTTCCCATATCCTGACTGTCCTTCCATAGAAAAAGTCAGACCCTTCCTTTTCCGAAAGGGTCTGACTGAAAACGATGGAGTCAGGACTATTTGCTGATTGGAGCAGTTGCTTTCTTCAGCCACTGTTCTGCTCTTGGGCTGACATGTGGTGCAACCGTCTGGTATGCATGCTGGTTGAAAGCATTGAGCCACTCGATTTCCTCGTTGGTCATCATTTCCAGCTTCAGCGGAGTGGTGTCAATCGGAACAACGGTAAAGGTTTCAAAATGGTAGAACTGACCGTACTCGGTCTTTTCACCCATTGCAACCACTGCGGTGTTTTCGGTACGGATGCCGTGGCTTCCTTCGGTGTAGATACCCGGCTCGATGGTCAGGACCATACCCGGCTGGAGCTTGGTTGTGCGGTCGCCCAAACTCTGTGGACCTTCATGGACGTTGAGCATATAGCCGACGCCGTGACCGGTGCCACAGCGGTAGTCCAGACCGTACTTCCACAGACCTTCACGGCACAGGATGTCCAGACCATAACCGGTCATTCCTTCTTTAAAGACAGCGGTGCTCATTGCAATCACGCTCTTGAGTACAATCGTGTAATCGCGGCGTTCCTCATCGGTCAGCTCACCCATTGCAAAGGTTCTGGTGGTATCGGTGGTACCGGTAAAGTACTGACCGCCGCTGTCGTTGAGCAGGAAGTGCTCCGGTTTGATAACGGCAGAGCCCTCTGCTTTTGGTGCATAGTGCATCATGGCAGCGTTATCGCGGTAAGCAAGGATGGCAGTAAAGCTGTCGCCCTTGAAGTTTTCTCTCTGCTCACGGAAGGAGTAGAGTTTTTGGGAAGCATGGTACTCGGTGATGGTCTCGCCCTTTTCCAGTGCTTCAAACAGCCAGCCGTAAAATTCTGCTTCTGCAATACCGTCCTGCAGATAAGCCTCATAGGTGTTCTTGGTTTCGACCTCGTTCTTAATCGCTTTCATCAGTTTGATTGGGTCATCGCCTTCCAGCAGAGTCAGATTGCTGTTGTTTGCTAATATGTGGTACAGGCTGAAGTTCAGCTCCCTTTCGTCACACAGAACAACCTGCTGGTGTTTGATGTTGGCTGCATATTCAAATACATCCTCGTATGGACGCATGGTAATGCCATTTTCCGAAAGTACCCGCAGAACATCTGCGTCTACCCTTGCGGTATTGGTGAAGAGGATGGCGTTTTCTTTGGAAACATAAGCGTAAGCGACTGCTACCGGAGTGCAGGCAACGTCATTGGCGCGGATGTTGTACAGCCATGCAATGCCGTCGAGTGCGTTGACAAAGATTGCCTCTGCTCCTGCTGCTTCCAGCTTGCCGCGCAGCTCTTCAATCTTCTGCTGTGCAGATTTTCCGGCGTATTTTACCGGCAGGTTGTACACTGCGGTCGCGCTCTCAGCCGGACGGTCTTCCCACAGGTCGTTGGCGTAGTCTACCTGATTGTCAATTTGAATATTTTTCTTTTTAAAAGCCTTCTGCATCTCTTTGACATAAGCCACCGAGAAGAGCTGACCATTGATTCCGACCACTGCATTTTCCGGCAGCTCTTTTGCAAGATATTCATGAATCTTGGGAGTTTCCGGCTCGTTCATTTTAAAGAGGACGCCCTCGCTGCCGGAGAGCTGTTTTTCGGCTTGAACATAATATCTGCCGTCGGTCCACAGACCGGCGACCGACTGGGTGATAACAAAGCTGCCGGCAGAACCGGTGAAACCGGAAAGCCATGCGCGGGTCTTCCAGTGTTCCGAGTAATATTCACTCATGTGCGGGTCTGCACTTGGAACGATGACAGCGTCGATATGATTTTCCGTCATCCGTTCCCGAATCTTTGCAATCTTTTCGTTTACGGTCATTTTCCATTTCCTCCATTTCTCTGCGTAAAGGAAACACTTTTGAAATTCACCAAATCTGTTCAAAGAACAGCCTTTAGAATGGCTGTGTTCCCTACTCAAGTATAGCATAATCTTTTTTACTTGCAAGCCTTTTTTTGTGGATTTTTCTCAAAATAAATAAAAAAGGACCCCGCAGGGTCCTTTTTTATTTGTTTTCTTATAAATTTTCGAGGTGGATACAATGAACCGGACAGCCCTCTGCGCACTTGCCGCAGTTGGTACATTTTTCCGGGTCGATGTGCGCACAGTTGTTCTCGACGGTGATTGCGCCAAATTCGCAGACGCGCTCACATTTTTTACAGCCGATACAGCCGTTGGAGCATACCTTTCTGGTGTCCGCACCCTTTTCATGGTTCATGCAGGTCACATAAACCTTCTGGCTTCTTGGCAGAATCTCCAGAATGGAGTTCGGACAAACCTTTGCACAGGCGCTGCATCCAATGCACAGATCCTCGTTGACCTTTGCAATGTGGTCTACGATATGGATAGCATCATATTCACAGGCTCTGGTACAGTCACCATAACCCAGGCAGGCAAAATTACAGCTGGTTCTGCCGTCATACAGCAGTTTGGCAGCCTGACAGGTCTTTGGACCATCATAATCCATGATATACTCGCTGGTCTGCAGATGACCGCGGCATTTGACAACCGCGCGTTTTGGCTCGATGCTGCCAACCGATACACCCAGGATTTCACCCAGTTTGGCTGCAACCGCTGCACCACCGACCGGACACAGGTTTGGCTCTGCCTCACCTGCTGCCATCTTGGAAGCGTATTCGTCACAGCCTGCACAGCCGCAAGCACCACAGTTGGCGCCCGGCAGCTGCTCTCTGAGCTGTGTTACTCTTTCGTCCACCTTTACTGCGAAGAACTTGGAGGCTACGCTCAGCAAAAGTCCCGCAATCAAACCTGTTCCTGTAACGATGAGGACAGGCACTAAAATTGTTTGCATCATATTCTCGTCCCCTTCTCGTTATTTAAAAATACCATCTGCTACGCTTGCAAATCCCATAAAGGACATCGACACGATAGAAGCCGCAATCAGTGTGATCGGAATGCCCTGGAAGCTCTTTGGAAATTCTACTGTTTCCATCTTGCTTCTGACACCGGCAAACAGCACCATTGCCAGCATAAAACCAAGACCGCTGCCCAGTGCGTTGATGAGAGATTCAACAAAGCCGTAGTGATTTTCAATGTTCAAAAGAGTACAACCCAACACTGCACAGTTGGTGGTAATCAGCGGCAGGTAAACACCCAGCGAACGGTACAGAGGTTTCATATATTTTTTCAGGATAAACTCGACCAGCTGAACCAGCGCTGCAATGACCAGGATGAAGACGATGGTCTGCAAATAATCCAGTCCCTGCGGAGCCAGCAGATAGGTGTAGATTGGCCAGGTAACTGCGGTAGCCATCAGCATAACGAAGATAACTGCCGAGCTCATGCCAACTGCCGAATCCAGCTTTTTCGATACACCCAAAAACGGACAGCAGCCCAAAAACTTTGCCAGTACCACGTTCTCTACCAGAACGGAGGTGACCAGAATGTACATCAGATTCATAAACAGTTCCATTATTCACATCCTCCCTTCCCTGCATTGGAGCAGCCGGAAGCATTTGGACAGGACGCACAGTCAAAGCTCTTTCTCTTGACGCCCTTGCCGTTGGTCAGCTTATTGAGCAGTGCAATAACGCAGCCAAATACCAAAAAGCCGCCGGGAGCCAGAACAAAGATCGAGATTGGGTCAAACAGGTTGATGGTAACCGGCAGACCGAACCAGGTGCCGGAGCCCAGGATTTCACGGATGGAGCCGATAATCAGCAGAGCTAAGGTAAATCCAATGCCCATACCGATGCCGTCCAGTGCCGATTTGAGCACGCTGTTTTTGCTTGCAAACATCTCGGCACGACCCAGGATGATACAGTTTACTACAATCAACGGCAGAAAAATACCCAACGCGTTATAGATGTCGGTCGCATACGCCTGCAACAGAGCACTCAACAGAGTAACAAAGCCTGCGATGACAACAATGTAACATGGAATACGCACTTTATCCGGGATAACCTTTTTTAACAGAGAGATAACAATGTTGGAGCCCAGCAGAACAAAGGTTGCTGCCAGACCCATGCCGATACCATTTTTTGCCATTGTGGTGACAGCCATGGTCGGACAGGTACCCAAAACCAGCACCAGAACAGGGTTTTCCTTGATGATGCCGTTTGTCAGGATCTGAAGATTCGATTTTTCCATCTTCCCTTATTCCCCTTTCACCATTTCATAGACCTGGAAGGAGGTCTCGACTGCACGGCGCATTGCATTGGAGGAGAGAGTTGCTCCGCCGATTGCCTCAAAGCCGTCCATCGAGCTGCCCATTCCATTAAACTGGTTTACAAATTCGTCATTGGAAACCTTGGAGCCCAGACCAGGGGTTTCGTTGTTTGCCAGCACCTTGACCTTTTCGATGGTGCCGTCCTCTTTGATGCCGACCATGACCTTCAGCGGGTCACTGGCATAGCCTTTGGAGGTGATGGTGACGGTGTAGCCCACACCGTTGGCAGCAGCATAAACCTCCTGTACCCCTTCCGGGAATTCTCCGGTCAGCTGTTCAAAAGAATCTGCTTCTGCCAGAACTTCCGCACGGGCAAGCTCTGCTGTTTTGCGCTCATTTTCCTGGATGATTGGCTGGGTGATCTCATGGCTGACCGAAAGCAGCGCTGTGATCACCAGGCAGATGATTGCCAGGACTAAGGTCGGTTTTACAAATTCGTTCATTGCATTCATTACTGCTGCACACCTCCAAACGCTTTATTGCGAACCATTCTGTTGATGTGAGGAGTGATGATGTTCATCAGAAGGATGGAGTAGGAAACGCCTTCCGGGTAAGAGCCGAACACACGGATGACCATAGTGATCAGCGCACAGCCCAGACCAAAGATGATTTTGCCCTTCTCGGTAATTGGAGAGGTGGTGTAGTCGGTTGCCATAAAGAAGGCACCCAGCATCAGACCGCCGCCCAGCAGCTCATAAACAGGGTTTACACCGAACAGCAGCGAAAGAACGAATACGCCGCCGATGAATGCCAGAGGAATGGTCGGTGTGATGACCTTTTTCCAAATCATGTAAACGCCGCCGAGAATCAGTGCGATGGCGCAGGTCTCACCCATACAGCCGCCGCGGGTACCCAACAGCATCTCCATCACGCTGGGCAGGTTGGCGGTGTCGCCGGCAGAAATCAGCGCCAGAGGAGTTGCCCCGTACACGCCCTGTACCGCTCTTCCACCCTCTACCTGAAGCCAGGTGGTCATCGGCTGAGAGAAGGAAAGCAGCAGGAAGATTCTGGCTGCGATGGCAGGGTTTGCAAAGTTGTTGCCGATACCGCCGAACAGCTGCTTGACAATGACGATTGCAAAGAAGCAGC